>NZ_BAABRR010000003.1:0-233859 GCF_039545075.1 Demequina sediminis
CGCGCTTCACCGGGCGGGGCAAGCCGCACCGCAAGGACCGGGCGTGGACGCAGGCGTGGAGCCCTGAGCAGATCTCGAACCGGCTGCCGATCGACTTCCCCGATGATGAGTCCATGCGTATCAGCCACGAAGCGATCTACCAGTCGCTGTTCATCGAGGGACGGGGTGCGCTCAAGCGTGAGCTGGTGTGGTGCCTGCGGACGGGGCGCGCGCTGCGAATGCCACGTGAGCGCTCAAGGCGCAAGACGTGGGCCCACGTCACCCCCGAGACGCTGATCAGCGAACGCCCCGCCGAGGCCGACGACCGGGCCGTGCCCGGCCACTGGGAAGGCGACCTCCTCATCGGGCTTGAGCGGTCCGCGATCGGCACCGTCGTGGACCGCACGACACGCTTCACAATGCTCGTGCACCTTCCCCGTGAGGAGGGCTACCGGCACAAGGAGACACCGAAGAACGGACCGGCGCTGGCCGGCTACGGCGCACTCACGATGGCGAAGGCACTGACGAACACCATGTCGACGCTGCCGACCGAGCTGGCACGGTCGCTGACCTGGGATCGTGGCAAGGAGATGTCCGCGCACGCCCAGTTCAAGGTCGCCACCGGCATTCCGGTGTTCTTCGCCGACCCGCAGTCGCCGTGGCAGCGCGGCACGAACGAGAACACCAACGGGCTGCTGCGCCAGTACTTCCCCAAGGGCACCGACCTATCCCGCTGGTCCGCCGACGAGCTCGCCGCCGTCGCCCACGCACTCAACACCAGACCCCGAAAGACCCTCGGTTGGAAGACCCCAGCCGAAGCCTTCAACGAGCAACTAGTCTTGCTCACACAAGCCGGTGTTGCATCGACCGGTTGAACCTGGTCAATACACCAGCGCACAGATCGCCGCTGCCGCCAAGGAACTCGGACTGCTGCGATCGATGGGCCGCACCGGCGTGTGTTGGGATAACGCCCCGGCCGAGTCGTTCTGGTCGGTGTTCAAAAACGAGTACTACCACCGGCACGTCTTCGCGACCATCGAGGATGCCCGGCGAGGCTCCTACACCTGGATCGACGGCTGGTACAACGCCCGCCGACGCCACAGCGCCCTGGGCTACCTCAGCCCGCTAGAGTACGAACGCCACCAGCTCGCGCTGGCCGCATGACCAACCAACTACCTGTCCGGGAAACGGGGTCAACTTCACAGTGGTTGACGCGGTGCCAAAGGATCAGCGCGGAGTTGTCCAGCATGACGAGGAGCGCCAAGCGTCTCAGCACAGAACCTGACGACTTCAGATCCTTGCGAATAAGTCGGGAGGTGGACTCAGCACACTGTGGACAGGCGCGAGACGCGCGTGAGTGGAGATTCAAGACCGTCGCCCCCGTAATGCCAGCCTGGCCGCCCCGGTTTGTCCTGTCAATGGGCCGGGTGTTCGTACACGAATAATATGCGGGGACCTACACATTGTGCCGAGGCCACCCAGCGGCGCACGGAGGATGGCATCGCGCACCGACCTCGAGCGCTAAATTTTAGTACGACGTGCTCATTTACATCGGTAGAGTAGCGGCGTGGCATCCGGGCGCAATGTGACTCTCCTCGCACTGAACTACTCGCCCGAGCCCACCGGCAACGCCCCGTACACCACCGCTCTCGCACGCCGATTGGTGGAGAACAGCGGGGTGACGGCCGTGACCGGCTTCCCCCACTACCCCCAGTGGTCGCGGTATGCAGAGTACCCCGGTCTGTACGCGCGGTCCGAGGACCAGGGGGTTGATCTGCGCCGCGTTGCCCACTGGATCCCGAACCCGCCGCGCGGCCTCAAGCGGCTGCTCTCGGAGCTTCATTTCGGGTTGCACCAGATGAACTCGCCCTGGGGCCGCACCGACGCCGCGATCCTGGTCTCCCCGGCGCTGTTCGCATCTGCGCTCTGTGCGGTGCGTCTGCGATTCCCACGGCGCATCCCCCACGCGGTGTGGGTACAGGACCTCTACACCCACGGAATGATGGAGACCGGCGAGGGCTCGAGCATCGCTGTCCGCATCGCCAAGACGGTCGAGCGGTGGCTCTTGAAGCACGCCGACGCGGTCGTCGCCATCCATCCGGCCATGCGCGAGCGCATGATCCGCGACCTGGGCGCCGATCCCGATCGCACCTTCGTGATCCGCAATTGGTCGCACGTGTCGCCCTCGCCCCGGCGCCGGGACGATGCACGGGCAAGGCTTGGGTGGGACCCGGCGGCGCGCATCGTCCTCCACAGCGGCAACATGGGTCGCAAGCAGGGCCTCACGACTGTGGTCGAGGCCGCGCGCCTCGCCCACCAACGCGGCGACGATGTCCAGTTCATTCTGTTGGGCGACGGCGCCGAGCGCGCCGAGCTCGAGTCGCTCGCGGACGGCGCACCCACCCTGCGATTCATCGACCCGCTATCGGATGAGTTGTTCCCCGACGCGCTGGCGGCAGCGGACGTCCTGCTGGTGAATGAGCTCCCCGGGGTCAAGGAGATGGCGGCGCCGTCCAAGTTGACGTCGTACTTCGCAGCGGAGCGGCCAGTGCTCGCCGCGGTGGATCCCGAGGGAATCGTTGCAGGCATCCTCAGGGAGTCGCAGGCTGGCCGGATCACTCCGTCCGGCGATCCTCACGGCCTGCTCGACGCGGCATTGGAGTACCTCGAGGACTCGGACGCACTGGATGCCGCCGCCTTGGCAGGTGCCGCGTACTGGCGCTCTCACCTGTCGGAGGATGCCGCGATCAAGTCATGGCTCGAAGTTCTGGACGTAGTAACCCAGCGGAAAACTGCGCCCGGTACCCTGGCCTCCTGAGCGGAACTCACGACCACACCGACACATGGGGGAACCGACGTGGCCGAGAAGGCATTCATCACCGGTATCACGGGCCAGGACGGCAGCTACCTCGCCGAGCTCCTGCTGAGCAAGGGGTATGAGGTCCATGGCTTGATCCGTCGGGCTTCCACCTTCAATGTCCCGCGTCAAGTAGTTGGCAGGATTTCTTCGGTTTCAAAGGTGGGGATGGTCGGGTCTGCCAGCCCCTGGTGGACCTCGGCGGGCCGGTTCCAGGCGATCGCCTCGTGAGATCGCACGTGGTTGTAGTCGGCGCGGTACGCGTCGATTTGGTCGACGAGGTCCAGGGCGTCGTCGATCTCGTGGCGGTACAGCCACTCGTACTTCATCGATCCGAAGCCGCGCTCGCGCGAGCCGTTCTGGCCCGGCGTGCGGACGCGGGTGCGGACGTGGCACAGCTCGGGATGGGCGGCGATGAACGCCTCGAACGTGAACGACCGGAACGGTCCGCCGTTGTCCGTCACGATCGTCACCACCGGGATCAACAGACCCGTCTCGGGGTCCTCCACCGCCAGATCGCGCAGCGGCCGGCCGAGCATCGCTTCAGCCTCCGCGAGGGCCTTCTCGACGGCGGCGATGGCGTCGTACATGTTCGCACTCGGTGACACGTGAGCGTCGAACTCGAACTTGGACCAGTAGTCGCGGCAGGCGGCGATGCGCCACGTGCCGCCGGCGGTGGTTTCGAACTCGCTGAAGTCCAGCTGCCACACCTGATTCGGCCCCGTCGGTTCGGTCGCGAACGCCGCTTTGCGTCGCTGCGCGAGCTGCTTGCGTTCCCGCTGGTAGTGGGCGGGCAGCAGCAGTCCCTCGGCGCGAAGCGTGCGCAGCACGGTCGCCTCGGACGTGCGCACGCCGTCGTGGCGCACCATCGCCCAGATCTTGCGGTGCCCCCACGCCGGATGCGCGGTCGCGTGCGCCACGACATGCTCACGCACGGCGGTGCGCGCGGGTTGCGGCCACGGCCCCTTCACCTGCTCGCCGCCACGAGCACGCGCTTGCCAACGCCGCCACGTCCGCTCGGGCATGTCGAAGATCTCGCAGAACCTCGAGGTCGACATGCCCGCCTCTACGCGGATCATCTCGAGGTCCGTGAAGGGCCCAAGCGGCCCTCCGCGGACTTCTTCCACACCCGGATCTCGACCGCCGCCTCACCCAGCGCTTGCGTCAGCTCCGTGACCTCAGCCTCAAGCTGCTGCTCGCGTGTTGACGGACCCGAGCGGCCCGATGTGAGGGCGCTCTTGCCGGCCTCGAGGAAGTCGGCCTTCCAGCGGCCGATCGACTGCTCCGAGACCTTCTCCTTACGGGCCGCCTCAGCAATCGACAACTCGCCGGCCAGCACTGCCAGGACGATCCTGGTCTTCTTCTCCGCGGGGATCTGCGGGGGTCTTCCCATGACTGACTCTCCGTTCAGGACTCAACTAACAGCCCTGCCACTAAGTCTGACGCGCGACAGGTCGACCCCACCCGCACCCCCATCCTGGGAGGCAAACGAGCCCTCGACCTCCACCCACCCCAAGCACCACCACAAGCCGCATGAGTGCGCCGCGGCACGACACTGCCACGCGTGGCACCGCCTAGGCTGGAGCGGTGAGCTACGCGCGCCTCGACCGGGACCCGCATCGCGCCCTGACCGAGGCCCGCGAGGGTCGGTCCGAGGGAATCATCGTCCCCACGTCGGGTTCGACCGGAGCCCCACGCGACGTGCTCGTGAGCGCGGCCGCGATCCGTGCATCGGCCGCACTCACCGCCGCCCGACTGGCGGGCGACTCAGACCCTGCGGCGACCGCGTCGTGGCTCCTCGCACTCCCTCCCACGCGGATCGGCGGCGCGATGGTCATCGCCCGCGCGATCCTCGCGGGCACCGCACTAGCGACCATGCCAGCGGGCCCCTTCACGGCATCCGCATTCGCGAGCGCCGCCGCCGCAATGCCCCACTCCGGCCCGCGCCGAGTCTCGCTCGTGCCCACCCAGCTCAGGCGCCTCCTCTCGGATCCCGAGGGGCGCGCAGCACTCGCCACCTTCGACAACGTCCTGGTGGGCGGCGCCGCCCTGACCGAGCCGGACGCCCCCGCGAACGTCGTGACCACCTACGGCATGTCCGAGACCACGGGCGGCTGCGTCTACGACGGCATTCCGCTCGACGGCGTCGGGGTTCGGGTCGACGCCGACGGGCGCATCTGGCTGTCGGGGCCCACCCTGGCGCTCGGCTACGCTGACGGCGACGCCTCCGACTTTCGGGAGCGCGACGGCACCCGCTGGTTCGTCACGAGCGACCTGGGCGAACTGTCCGGCGGACGGCTTCGCGTGCTCGGCCGCGCCGACCACGTCATCAACACCGGCGGCGTCAAGGTCCATCCGCAGCGCGTCGAGCTCGCGATCGAGCGCGCGGGAGCCGCGGCGGCGGCCGTGGTCGGTGTGCCCGACCCCGACTGGGGCGAGCGCGTGGTCGCGGTAGTCGAGGGCGACATCGACGCGGACGCACTGGCCGCAGCCCTCGACACCCTGGAGCGCTACGAGAGGCCGCGGAGCATCATCCGGGTCGCGCGCCTGCCCCGCACCCCGGGTGGGAAGATGGACCGGCCCGCCGCCCGGAGGCTGGCGCAACAGGAGGATCGATGACCACCACCGCCGACTGGATCGCGGGCGCCCGCCCACGCACGCTGTGGACCGCGGCAGTGCCCGTGATCGTGGGAACGGCGTCAGCCATCGCGATCGGCGGCTTCCGCCTGCTGCCCGCGGTCCTCGCGCTCGGCGTCGCGCTCGCCCTCCAGGTGGGCTCGAACTACGCCAACGACTACTCGGACGGGGTGCGCGGCACCGACATCGACAGGATCGGCCCCGAGCGGCTGGTCGCGTCGGGCAAGGCGCTGCCGTCCTCGGTCAAGCGCGCCGCGTACCTCTCGTTCGCGGTCGGAGCGGTGCTGGGCCTGGCGCTCGTCGTGGTCGCGGGACCGTGGTGGCTCCTTGCGGTGGGTGCGGTCGCGATCGTGGCCGCGTGGACCTACACGGGCTCGTCCCGGCCCTACGGATACGACGGCTGGGGAGAGGTGAGCGTCTTCATCTTCTTCGGACCGGTCGCGACCCTGGGAACGATGCTCACACAGGCCGGCACGGTGACGTGGTGGGCTGCGGCGGCATCGGCGGGCGTGGGGCTCTACGCCGTCTCGCTCCTGCTGGTCAACAACATCCGCGACCTCGCGACGGACGCCCTCGCCGGCAAGCGCACGCTCGCCGTCAAGGTGGGCGAGGTGCGCGCGCGCCAGCTCTTCGCGGCGTCCGTGACCCTGCCGATCGGACTCGCCGTCGTGGTGGCCTTCGCTCACCCGTGGGCGCTGCTCGCCACGATGGTCGCGCTGCCCGCCGTGATCATCGCGCTCGGGATGCGCATGGGGGCGTCGGGCGCGAACTTCGGCGTGATGTTCCGCGGCATCAGCGGCGTGGGGCTCGCCTACGGGCTCCTCCTCGCGATGGGCATCGCGCTCTAGCGAGCTGCGCGATCAGCGGTGGTCGGGCGCGGCGTCCGACGCGCCGTCTGCCCCGATCTCCGAGTCCTCCTCGGCATCGAGCTCCCGCAGTCCCTTCTCGGAGCGGTTGATCCACCCATCCATCTGCACCGCCGCGCGCTGACGCAGTCCCGGCAGCGCGATGTACGACAACAGCCAGGCCACGATGAACGCGGCGAAGAACGCAATCACGTCCCGCCAGTTCACGGCCCACAGCACCCCGAGGACGACGAGGAAGATGCCCGTGCGGGCACCCCAGTACGCGACAACGCTCATGGCTCCACGGTACCCGGCGTAAACTTGATCGATGCTCCGCTACCTGCCCGTGCTGCTCTATGTGGGCCTCGTGATCTACGCGCTCGCGGACATGACCCAGCGTCCCGACAAGGCGCCCTACGGCGTCCCCAAGTGGGGCTGGGCCGTCATCATCGTCGTGGTGCCCATCCTCGGTGCCGGAGCCTGGATCGTGCTGAGCAAGTTCTATCCGGACCAGCCCACGCAGGGGCGCACGCGACCCAGCGCGCCGGACGACGACCCGGAGTACCTCGCGTGGCTGCGCGATCAGGCACGCAGGCGCCGCCAGAGCGGCGAGGAACAGGGCCGGTAACTAGCCGAGCGTGCTGGCGGTCGCGTCGGCAGTCGCGCCAGCCGCGTGGTGCGCCGCGTGCGCGACAACGTCGACGTCGACGTCGACTTCGCCGCCCGACCACGTCACGCGGTACTCCCCCGCGGCGCCCTCGATCCGAAGGTTGCCGTCGGCATCGGTCACCGCGGCCGCCGGACCGCTCCACCACTCGCGCGTCACGAGGTCGCGGAGCACGTCGTACGAGGGCTTGGGCGTGCCGTCGGCACGAATGAGCCCGGCGGGAGCATCAAGCCATTGGCCGCGGTCCTGGAGACCCCACCACGTGATGGACTCGACGGCCGGGTGGTCCCATACGGCGCGATAGTGCGCCTCAAGCTCGCGCGCCTGGCGCTCCTCACCCTCCGGCGTGGACGGCCACGCGTCGACCACGTAGTCGTTGAGGTCGACGATCTCGGCAGGCATGAGCGCGCCCGACACCAGGCTGGTCTCGGTTAGTTGCAGCGGCAACCCGAACCGGCCGAACCGGTCGAGGATCTCGGTGACCTGCTCGGCTCCGCGATAGCCCTGGTGCATGTGGGTCTGCAGCCCCAGTGCGTCGATCTCGATGCCCGCGGCCAGGCACTCCTCGATGAGGAGTTCGTACTCGGCACTGAGGTTGAAGTCGTTGAGCACCAGGCGTGCCGACGGGTTCGCGGCGCGCGCCGTCTCGAACGCGAGCCGCACCACCTCGACCCGTCCGCGTGCCTTCGCCAGCTCGGTGATCGCGTTGTCCTCCGCCGTGAAGACGGGCAGGATCACGGCCTCGTTGATCGCGTCGAACTCCTCGATGATCCCCGAGAAGGCCGCGGCGTCGCGGGCGATCCGCGCGCGCACCGTGTTCTCGACGTCACGCTCCGACCGCCCGAGCAGCCACTCGGGGGCGAGCGTGTGCCAGAGCAGCGGGTGCCCCTTGACGCGCACGCCATGCCCGCGCAGCCAGCGCGCGGTGGCCGCGATGCGATGCGTGTCCGGCCGTCCCGGCACCGTCTCAAACCAGCGCCAGTACAACGGGAGCGTCGCGCGGTTAAACACCGCGAGCCACTGCGCGGCCTCGCGCGCGGTGTGCGCGGGATCCGCGGCCGCGCCTCCCGGGATGAGCTCGAAGGCGGTGCAGCCGAACCCAAACGCGTGCGATCGCTGCTCGACCAGCACTGGCTCGTGCGCCGCCGGGGCGCCGGTCGCGTCCGTGAGACGGACGGTCGCGGCGCCCCGGCGGGGGTGAGGCGCTGGAGTCATCGCACGCGCGAGAGCGTGCGGCGGCGGGACTCCCGCGTCGCCGCCACCCGCTCCCCCACGAGGCTCACCACGCCCTCGGCATGCCGGATGCGCGGCGTGCCCACCCACAGCTCGACGTCACCGGGCTCGACCGATCGCACCAGGTCCCTGCCCGTGAATGCGAGCCGCGCGGCCGGAATGTCGAACTCGACCCGGACGCTCGCACCCGCCTCGAGCGGCACGCGCGCGAATCCCACGAGCTGCGCGAGCGGACGCGTGACCGAGGCCCTGCGCTGACGTGCGTAGACCTGCACCACCTCGTCACCCTGGCGCTGCCCGGTGTTGCGCACCGTGACGGCGAGCGAGATTGCCCCGTCCGTCGCGGCATCGGCCACCTCGAGGCCCTCGTAGGCGAACGTCGTGTACGACAGCCCCTCACCGAAGGTCATGGGCACCACGGAGGACAGGTTCGTCACGTCCGAGTCCGCGCCGAGGCGGGGGTGGATGTACGTGAACGGCTGCGCCCCGGTCGACCGCGGGATGCTGACCGGCAGCCGCCCCGAGGGGTTGACCCGGCCCGACAGCACGCCCGCGATCGCGCGCGCACCCTCCTCGCCAGGGAAGAACGCCTGCACCACAGCGGCACAGCGCTCGAGCGCCCAGCCGACGGCGTACGGCCGGCCCGTCACCAGCACCAACACGACCGGCGTGCCGGTCTCGAGCACGGCCTCGATGAGTTCGCGCTGGACTCCCGGAAGCTCGAGCGAGTCGGTGTCACACCCCTCGCCCGAGGTTCCACGCCCGAACAGCCCCGCCTGGTCGCCCATGACCATGACGGCCACGCTCGCCTCGCGGGCCGCCGCGACGGCCTCGTCGAAGCCGGAGCGGTCATCGCCCTGGACCTCGCAGCCGCGCGCATACGTGGCGCCACCCATCTCGGAGCGAAGCGCTTCGAGAACGGTCGGGACCTCGAGGCCCAGCTCCGTCCCGGGACGCTTGTCGAGCACGTGGTTGGCGAACGAGTAGCAGCCAAACATCGCCTGGTAGCGATCCGCATTCGGGCCGATCACCGCGATGGAAGGACAGCCGTCCTCCCCCAGCGGCAGCGTGCCGTCGTTGCTGAGCAGCACGATGCCTCGCTCGGCCAACAGTCGCGCCACCTCGCGGTGCTCGGGACCGTCGAGTTCGACGCCGGTGGGAGACGGACCGTTGAAGCGCTCGTCGAGCAGCCCCAACTGCTCCTTCTGCGCGAGGATCCTGCCGACGGCGCGGTCGACGAGCGCCTCGGGAACGCGTCCCGACCGCACGGCAGCCGCGAGCGGCGCGAGGTACGCGTCACCCGTGGGCAGCTCGACGTCGATGCCCGCGGTGAGCGCGAGCGCGGCCGCCTCGGACAGGTCCTCGGCGATCCCGTGGAGCAGGTGCAGGAAGGCGACGCCGAAGTAGTCGGCCACCACCACGCCATCGAAGCCCCACTCGTCGCGCAGCACGCCCTCAAGCAGCGTCGGGTCCGCCGCGGTGGGCATCCCGTCGATCTCGGTGTACGCGTGCATGACGGACTTCACGCCGCCGTCGATGACCGCCATCTCGAACGGCACCATCATGATGTCGCGCAGTTCGCGCGGACCCATCGACACGGGGCCGAAGTTGCGGCCCGACCGCGACGCGGAGTACCCCACGAAGTGCTTCAGGGTCGCGTGCACGCCCTCGGACTGCACGCCCTCGACATAGCTGGTTCCGAGCTCGCCCACGAGGTACGGGTCCTCCGCGATGCACTCCTCGACCCGCCCCCAGCGGGGGTCGCGGACCACGTCCACCACGGGCGCAAGCCCCTGGTGCACGCCGAGCGCGCGGCAGTCACGGCCGATCAGTGCGCCCATGCGGGCCACGAGCTCGGGATCGAACGCGGCGCCCCACGTCAGCGGACCGGGGTACGTCGCGGCCTTCCACGCGGACAGACCCGTGAGGATCTCCTCGTGCACGATCGCGGGGATGCCCAGCCGTGTGCCCTCCACGAGCGCCCGCTGGCGCTCCCACAGCGTCGCCGCCCGGGCATCGGCGTCCAGCGGAGTGGTCCCGTAGATGCGGGTGAAGTGGCCGATGCCGTGCGCGGTGGCCTCCTCGAGGCCGCCGGTGACGGACACCTCCCCCTGCAGGGGGGCGACCACGTCGCCCTTCTCGTCCTCCCAGAATCCCGTGATCTGCGCGAGCTTCTCCTCGAGCGTCATGCGCGACACGAGGTCCGCGACGCGCGAGCTGACGGCGGCGGATGCGACGGCCGTCATCCCTTCACCGCGCCGGTCAGGCCATCCACGATCCTGCGCTCCATGAGCAGGAAGAACACGAGCGCGGGCAGCATTGCGAGCGACGTGTACGCCATGATCATGGTGGTCGCCGCGGAGTGCTGGCCCTGGAACGTGGTCACACCGAGCGGCAGGGTCATGCCGCTCGGGTCGCCCGTGAGCAGCAGCAGCGGCAGCAGGTACGCGTTCCACGAGCCGATGAACGCCAGCACGCCGACCGTCACCATCGCGGGACGCGCGAGCGGGAGCAGCATCCGCCAGAAGAAGCCGATGCGCGAGATGCCGTCCATGAACGACGCCTCCTCGAGCTCCTTGGGCAGGGCCGCGAGGAACGGGCGCAGGATGATGATGGTCACCGGCAAGCCGAAGGCGATCTGCGGGATCACGAGTCCCCACAGGCCCGAGATGCCCATGTCGCGCAGCAGCAGGTACAGCGGCAGCACCGCGACGGTGAGCGGGAACATCAGGCCGGTCGTGAAGATCACGAAGATGAACTCGCGGGCCTTGAACGAATACCGCGCGAGCGGATACGCGGCCATCGTGCCGAAGAGCACGACTCCCGCGGTGGTGGCCACCGCGACCAGCGTCGAGTTGAGCAGCTGGCGCCAGAACATCGGCTTGGACAGGATGTCCCAGTAGTTCTGCCACATGAATGGGTCGGGCAGACCCGTCGGGTTCGCCGCGAGGTCGCCCTGCGTGCGGAATCCGCCCAGGATGAGGTAGAGGATCGGGCCCAACGTGAGGCCCACACCGACGAGCGCGATGCCGATCGCGACGTAGGTCGAGCCCTCGGGGAGCAGGCCGCCGCGACGGCGGGTGCGCCCGGTCGAGCGCGGCGTCTCGGTACGCGTGTTCAGGTCGACAGCCATCGCCGTTACCTGGCCTTTCGGGGGTGAGCGTTGTCGCGTCGCAGGATGGTCGCCATGTAGGCCAGCGCGATGACAAAGGAGAGGATGAACATGATCACGGCGATCGCGGAGCCATAGCCCCAGTCCGCGCGGAAGAAGCCGATCTCCATCATGTAGCTGGCGATGGTCGAGTACTGCCCCGCGGTGCCGCCTCGGTTGAGGACCCACACCATGTCGAAGAGCTGAATCGAGCCGATGATCGACAGGAACGCCCAGATGCGGATCGTGGGGCCGATCAGGGGGATGTTGATCCGCCACTGGATCTGCCACCAGCTGGCGCCATCGATCGCGGCGGCCTCCTGGAGGTCCTCGCTCACTCCGGACAGTCCCGCGAGGAAGAGGATGATCGCCAGTCCCACGTACTTCCACGTGATGATGAAGAACACGGTCCAGAAGCCCCACGTGGGGTCCTCGAGCCATCCACCCGCGGGCGAGTCGAGTCCGATCGACTGCATGAACTCGGTGGCGATGCCGTTGGGGTCGAAGATGATCAACCACATGATTCCGGCGATGACCTCGCTCAACACATAGGGAGCGAAGATCACGACGCGCGTGAAGGCGCGGCCGCGGAACTTGCGGTTCAGCGTGAGGGCGACCAGCAGTGCGATGGGCAACTGGACCGCCATCGACAGGAAGATGATCGCAAAGTTGTGGCTCAGTGCCTGCCAGAAGGGCTCGGAGTAGGCCGTCACGAACGCCTCTTGCGTGGCGGGGTCCGTGCCACCGAAGAGGGCTCGCGCGTAGTTCTCGAAGCCGATGAACTCGGCGTCGGAGAACTGCGACACGCCGTTCCACTTGTAGAGGCTGAACCGGGCCGCCGAGACGACCGGGTAGACCACGAAGGTCAGGAACAGGACCAGCGCGGGTCCCACGAAGAGGGCGATCTCCGCCCACTTGCGCACCGTGTCACGGCGCGGGTGATCAGTTGCAGGGGTCACCGGGCGCGGCCCCGCCGCCGACGCTTGCGCGTCGACGGCGGGGACCGTGCTGCGACCCGAGGCCTCCAGTGCAGTCACCAGGGAGCCTCGCTTTCTTGGGTCTCGAGAGTGGATCAGGCAGTCGCCGCGGCGGCGATCATCGCGTTGACAACGCCCTGGGCGTCGCCCGTGCCGTTGAAGATGTTGACGATGCCGTCGTTCATGGCGCCGCCCACGTTCGGGCCGAGGAGGGTGTCCATCCACAGCTGCACGTAGGCCGCGCTGCTGGTGGTCTGGGCGATCTCCTGGAGAACAGGGGAGGCGATGGCGTCGGCGGCAGCCGGAGCAACCGGCAGGCCACCCACGGCCTCGGCGTAGCCACGCTGGACGTCGTCGCTCACGATGTAGGCGAGGAAGTCAGCGCACTCGGCGGGAGCGTCGACGTAGCACGAGAAGCCATCGCCACCACCCATCGCCGCGCTCGGGTCACCCGCACCGCCATCTGTGGCGGGCATCGGGAACCAGTCGAGGTCGTCGAGCAGGGCCTGGTTGGCCTCGTCCGATCCGTCCGTGAAGCCCTGGTACACGAAGTAGTTCCACTGGCCCATGAGCTCCATCGCCGCGGTGCCGTTGGCCACCATGCCGGCGGACGACGTGGCACCCACCTGCGCGACGGTCGACATGAACTGGTCCTGGAACGGCTTAGTGGCGATGAACTCCTCGAGCTGCGTGCCGGCGTCAAGCCAGCACGGGTCGCTGAAGTCGAGGGTCGTGCCGGCCGCGGCCACCACGTCCTGCGAGCACGAGCGCAGCGCGAAGTTGTACCACCAGTGAGCAGCCGGCCAGCCGTCGGCCGCACCCACCGCGATCGGCGTAATGTCGGCGGCCTTCAGCTTGTCGACCGCGTCGGCGAGCTCGTCCATCGTGGTCGGCTCGGCGGTGATGCCCGCCTGCTCGAACAGCGACTTGCGGTACCAGATGCCCTCGACCGCGAACTGGTACGGAAGGCCGTACGTGACCTCGCCCACCTGCCACGGAGCGACACCGCCGCCGAGGCGCTCGATGTCATCCGCCAGCACGTCGGACAGGTCCATGAGGTAGCCGGCCTCGGCCTGAGCGGCCATCTCGCCGCCGCCCCACTGCTGGAAGAGGTCCGGGGCATCGCCCGACTGCAGCGCGGTGGGAATGCGGGTGCGCTGGAGGTCCTCGTTCTGAATCTGCTCAATCTCGATGGTGACGTTCGGGTTGGCCGCCATGTAGTCGGCCGCCACCTTGTCCCAGTAGTCGCCCATCGAGTTCTCACCGGAATCACCGGCGACGCCGTTGTGCCACCAGGTGAGAGTGACGGGCTCGGCGGCCCCTCCCGTTGCGCCGCTGGTCGCGCCGCCCTCGGGCTCCTCGTTCGAGCTGCACGCTGCAAGCAGCGCCATGGATGCTGCGATCGCCACCCCTGCGGTGACCCGTCGCATGTTCGCCATGATTTCCCCTTTCGTCTCCGTTGACTCAAGCCGAACAGTGGTGAGTGTGGCACCTTCGCGCCCGGCACGTCAATCGTTATCGATAACGTTTTCGCAACGGGATCGCGTGAATCGCTATAGTGCGAAC
Source organism: Demequina sediminis (assembly GCF_039545075.1). NCBI lineage: Bacteria > Bacillati > Actinomycetota > Actinomycetes > Micrococcales > Demequinaceae > Demequina > Demequina sediminis. Next base: position 13,913 of record NZ_BAABRR010000003.1, read on the forward strand.
CATGGAACCTGTCGCCCGGGTGAAGCTTGCCGACGTCGCCCGCATCGCGGGCGTGTCGGTCGCCACCGTATCCAAGGTGGTCAATGGCCGCTACGGCGTGTCCAAGGACACCATGGCCCGCGTCCAGGGCGTCATCGACGACCTCGGCTACGCGGGCAACCTCTCCGCCGCGGGTCTGCGCGGACAGCGCACCAACGTCCTCGGCATCCTGGTGGGTGGCTTCGAGCCCTTCGCGGCCGAGCTCCTCAAGGGCGCATGGACCGGGGCGGAGAACAGCGGATATGAGCTGCTCGCGCACTCCGGCGGCCACGGCCACGGCTGGGAGCGGCGCTCCCTCGCGCGGCTCGCCGGCACGCTCATCGACGGAGCGGTACTGGTCACGCCCACGGTCCTCAACACCGCGACCGGCGTGCCCGTCGTGGCGATCGACCCGCACTACGGCCCGTCCTCCCTCCCCACCGTCGACTCCGACAACTTCGGTGGCGCGTACACCGCGACAGAGCACCTGCTCGACCTGGGACATCGCAGGATCGCCTTCCTCGGCGGTCGCCACGACCTCGACTCGGGCCGCAGGCGCGAGGAGGGCTTCCGCGCCGCGATGAAGGCCGCGGGCGTCCCGATCGACGAGGACCTCGCGGTGGAGACGAGCTACGAGCCCGACCTCGCGGCCCACGCCACGGAGTCCATGCTGAGCCTGCCCGATCGCCCCACCGCGATCTTCGCCGCCAACGACACGACGGCGCTCGCCGCGATGGACGTCGCTCTCGACATGGGGCTGTCAGTTCCGGGCGACGTGTCGATCGTCGGCTTCGACGACATCCCCGAGGCGGTCGCCGCCCCCGTGCCGCTCACCACCGTGCGGCAGCCTCTCCAAGCGATGGGAGCGGAGGCGATGTCGATGCTGCTGACGATGGTCAGGGGCGGCACGTGCGAGCAGCACGTGCGCATGGACACGACACTGACGGTGCGCGACTCGACGGCACCGCCAGCGTCTACCGCACCGCCCGCTTCCTAGCGAGCGCCGGCTTAGGCTCCGTACAACTCCAGCACCTGCGCACCCACGCGCTGGATGTCGAACTGACGCACGTGCTCGGCCTGCTCGGCGTGCAGCTCCGCGCGCAGCTCGGCGTCGCGCACGAGCCGCTCGAGTGCCGCGGCGAACGCGACGTCGTCCGCGGCGTCGACACTCACCTCGGGTCGCGGCCCGATCACCGAGAGGTAGCCGGGGTTGGCCCCCGCCAGCACCACGCCCGCGCCCGACGCCATCGCCTCGACCAGCACGATCCCGAAGCTCTCGCCTCCCGTCGCGGGGAAGACCGCGATGTCGGCATCGGCGTAGAAGGCCGCCTTGTCCTCCTCCGCGACGAACCCAAGCAGCGCCACGCGCTCGAGCCCCAGCTCTGCGACCTCCTCGGCGACCGCATCGGCGAGGGGACCCTTGCCCCCGATACGCAGCTCGATCCGCTCACGCACCTCGCCCGGCAGCAGCGCCACCGCCCCCAGCAGCTCGAGCACGCCCTTGCGCGGGACCAGCCGGCCCAGGAAGGACACCACCAGCCGCCCGTCCTCGCCGGGCGCCGGCACGCGCGCGGCGGCCTCGGCGGCGAAGCGACTCACGTCGACGGGACAGGGGATCACACGCGGAGCGATCCCGAACGCGCGACCGGCGAACGCGGCAGCGGGCGCCGACACCGCGCAGAACGCGTCGAACTTACGTAGGTTGCGCGCGAGTGCGCGTCCCAGCGCGTGCGTTCCCCACTCCGCGACCCGCGAGTCGGGAAGGATGTGGAAGGTCCCCACGATGCGCACCGAGCGCGCCTGCAGCCTGCGTGCCTCGTCGACCACGCGCGCCGCGAACAGCGGCGAGTGGGGGGTCTGGACGTGGATGACGTCGTAGCGCTCGGCCTCGAGTAGCGCGCGGATCGCGCGGCGCGACGTGGGCCTCGGCACGCGCAGGCCGTTGCCGTTGAACGTGACACCCACATTGCGGGCGAGCGAGTGCACCGTGACGTCCGAGCGGTCCGCCGCCTCGGAGCACAGCACGTGCACCTCGTGCCCGGCACGCATGAGGAAGCCCGCAAGCGTCATGACGTACTGCTGCACCCCGTCGGGGCGATCGATCGAGTCGTCTAGCACCAGCGCAATCTTCATGCGTCAAACCGCATAGGTATGCAGCCCCTGGAAGTAGAGATTCACCACGGTGAAGTTCATGATGAGCGCCACGAATCCCGCGATCGCGAGCCACGCGCTGCGGCGCCCCGCCCATCCCTGCGTGGTGCGGGCGTGCAGGTAGGCGGCGTAGAGCACCCAGATCACGAAGCTCCACACCTCCTTGGGATCCCAGCCCCAGTAGCGGCCCCAGATGTGCTCGGCCCACACCGCGCCCGCCATGACCGTGAAGGTCCACAGCACGAAGCCCACGGCGTTGAGGCGGAAGGACAGCGCCTCAAGCGACGTCGCGGAGGGCACGGCCTCAAGCCACCGCGCGCGGTCGTACGAGCGCGCGAGCAGGTTGTGCCAGCGGCGCCACGCGCGGCGTACCGGGCCACCCTCGACGGGCAGCTCGCCCTCCTCGCGGTAGTCGCGCATGAGCTGCAGCGCGGTCGCGATGAAGGACACGATGAAGATGCCGGTCACGAGCACCGCGATCGACACGTGGATGACCAGCCAGTAGCTCTGGAGAGCGGGCGGCAGCGGGCTCACGTCCGCGTACAACACGGTCAGCGCGATGCCGAGAGCGACGGTGGCAAACCCCGTGACACCTGCGCCGAGGAACGCGATGTCGCGCCGGCGCTGCACGATGAGGAAGACGGCGACCGCGAAGAACGAGCCCGAGATCGTGTACTCGTACATGTTCGACCATGGCGCGTGGCCGGCGTCGATTCCGCGCGCGATCAGGCCCACGCCGTGCAACACGGCGCCCACCAGGGTGGTCGATCGGGCGATGCCCGCCGGCTTGGCGACGGACGCGCGTCCGGTGCGGACGGACGATGCCGGAGCGGGCGCGTCTCCCGTCTCACCCGCGGAGGCTTCCGCGGAGGACGCGGCGCTCCCGGCCGCGACCGCGACCCGCGCGGCCGCGCGCTGATCGGCGACGCGCGCGAGGCGGATCGCGTGCGCGACCATGGCGATCGCGTAGAGCGTCGCCGCTCCCCACAGCGCCATCACGCTCAGATCGGTGACGTTCATTGGTGCTCCCTCTCCCCTGGGTCACGCGCGGCGTCCGGCTCCCCACCCGACGCCACCGCGAGCGCGCGCTCGAGGGCCTCCATCACGGCGGTGTCGTGGGCCGGCGCGAGCGCGGCGCCGGTCACCACTGTAGTTCCGTCGACCTCACGCGCGACCATCCACAGCCGCCGGCGCGACGCGAACAGCGACGTCGCGAGGCCCGCGAGCGTGAGCACCGCGGCCACGAGCAGCCACGGCAGCGACGGATCCGCGCGCAAATCGAGCGCCACGAACCGCGGCAGCTCCTCGAACGAGACGGTCGCGCCGCTCGGCAGCTCGACGGTGTCGCCCAGCGCGAGGCGCAGCGTGAGCGGCTGGCCGTCGTCGCCGCGCACGGGGCTCAACTGCGACTCGTCGAGCCGGTACACGTTCTGCGGCACGCCCTCGTCGAGACCCAGGTCGCCCTCGAAGGCGAGCATCGTGATGACGGGATTGGCGGGGTCGGGATGCACCGAGCCGATCGCGAACGGTCCCTCCACCGCACTCGGGTAGAGCGTGGCCTTGAAGCCCAGCTGCTCGCCCACCGTCACGTCGGGCGCCTTGATGACTCCCGAGGACGTGTACACCGCGTCCTGCGGGAGGAACGGCACGGGTCCCGAGAACGCGACCTCGCCGGCGGGGTCGCGCACGGTCATCACCGGGGCGAAGCCGTTGCCCTGCAGGTAGACCTTCGCGCCGTTGACCTCGAGCGGGTAGTTGACCGCCACCTCTGCGGCCACCGGATCGGCACCGGGCGCGGTGTAGGTCACGTGCGCGGTGAAGTCCAGCGCACGGCCCGCATCGTCGAAGACCGCGTCGAAGGTGTCGAGGCGCAGCGTGAAGGGGTCAAGCGACGCGGGGTTGAACAGCCGCCCCGCGTCGAAGGTGTCGTAGGCGACCACCGCGTTCGTGAAGGACCGTCCCTCGACGATGATCGCCTGGCCGCGATACGTGAGCAGCGAGCCGGCGCCCATCGCGAGCAGCACACCCACGAGGGCCGCGTGGAAGACCAGGTTGCCGACCTCGCGGACGTGGCCCGTCTCGGCCGCGAGCGCCACCTCGGGGGTGCCGTCCGCGCGCTCGCGACGGTCGATGCGCACACGGTAGCCCGTGAGGGCGCCCAGCCAGCCCGCGCGGGGGCGCAGGTGCGCACCCACCCGTGCCGCGGCATCGTCCGCCGAGACCGACACGGTGACGGGACCACGCGACGCGTAGCGGTCGAGGCGGCGCGGGGTCGCGGCGACCGGACGGCGCAGCTCGCGCCAGTGGTGGAGCGTGCGGGGCGTGATGCAGCCGATCAGCGACGCGAAGAGCAGCAGGTAGATCGCGGTGAACCACGCCGAGCCGAACACGTCGAGGAAGCCCAGCGTGTCGAGTAGCGGACCCCAGAACGGGTTGGCGGCGATGAAGCCGCGCGTGGCGGCGGCATCCTGAGGCCACTGCGGCAGCACCGATCCCGGAATGGACGCGAGCGCGAGCAGCACCAACAGGATGATCGCCACGCGCATGCTCGTGACCTGGCGCCACATCCATCGCAGCCACCCACGCACGCCCAGCCGCGGCGCCTCGGGCACCACGTAGTTGTCGAGCTTGAGGCGCGCCATCAGACCGCCACCCAGAAGCCGTCGATCCAGCCCTGCAGCAGCCCCGTGAGGCGCTCCCACAGCCCCGTCACGAGCAGCACGCCCAACACGATGAGCATCGCCCCGCCCGCGCGCATGAGCGGCAGCCGCCAGCGTCGCAGCCAGCCCAACACCCGGCCCGAGCGCTCGAACAACACCGCGAGCAGGATGAACGGCAGGCCGAGTCCGATAGAGTACGCGACCGCGAGCGCGACCCCGCGTCCCTGGGTCGCCTCGGACAGGCTGAGCGTGAACACCGCGGCAAGCGTGGGGCCGATGCACGGGGTCCAGCCGAGCCCGAACGCGACACCCAGCACGGGGGCGCCCGCGAGGCCCGCGGTGGGACTCACGTGAAGGCGCTTCTCGGACTGCAGGAACGGCATCGCGCCCATGAAGGCGAAGCCCAGCAGGATGACGATCACGCCGAGCACGCGCGTGATGATCGTGAGGTACGGGGTGAGTGCGGCGCCCAGAGACGAGGCAAGGAATCCGAGCGTCACGAAGACCGCCGAGAAGCCCAGCACGAACAGCACGGCACCCGCGACGAGCTTGGGCCGCGAGGTCTTGCCCGTCCCGCCCGCGCCGGCCATACCCGACACGTAGCCCAGGTACCCGGGCACGAGCGGCACGACGCACGGCGAGGCAAAGCTCACGAGCCCGGCGAGGATCGCGACGAGCACCGCGAGCAGCATCGACCCCGACAGCGCGATGCCGGCGAACGAGCCGTCGAGGGCAAGCCCGCTCACGCGGCGGCCTCGCTCGCCGATCCGGCGGCCTCGTCGATCAGCGAACGCAGCGTGGACTCATCGACCGTGCCGATGATCCGCGCATGCAGCCGCCCCTCGGTGTCGAGCACGAGCGTGGTCGGAACCGCGTTCATCGCGACGATTCCCTGGAGAGCGGCGGTGGCCGCGCCGTTCGAGTCGTCGATGCTCGGATACGTGATGCCGAAGGTGCGCTCAAAGGCCTCGGCGGTCGGGGCATCGTCCCTGCCGTTGACGCCCACGATCTGGACGTCGTCGCGCGCGTCGATCTCGGCGAGCGCGGGCGCCTCGGCGCGGCACGGCGGGCACGCTGCGTACCACGTGTTGATGAGCACCACCTGGCCGCGGAAGTCCGCGATGTCGACCTCGCTGCCGTCGAAAGCGGTCCCCGCGAGAGCGACGGGATCGCCCTCACCGCCCAGCACCGTCACGGTGCCGTCACCCGACACGTACCCGGGGGATTCGGGCGCCTCGCCCGGCGCGCACGCCGCGAGGGTGAGCACGATCGCGAGCACGATCGCGGCGAGCACCGCGAGCCGTGCGGTGCGGCTCATCGGGGGACCCCGATGTGCGCCGCGGGCGTCGAGTAACCCGCGAAGGTGACGCGGGGGGCGTCCGGTGCGAGGTCGACGTCGAAGCTCGTGAGGGACGCAAGCGCGCACTGGCGCGAGCGGGGGTCGTGGAGGAACGAGCGGCCCTCGGCGTCGATGCGCGCGACCCAGATGGGCAGCTGGTGGCTCACGAGCACCGTGGCGGAGTCGGGGTTCGCGGCGGCGGCGTCGACGATCGCGGCGCGCATGCGCGCGGCCTGCTCGCGGTAGGGCTCGCCCCACGACGGCCTCCACGGGTTGCGCAGCAGCCACCAGTGGCGCGGGTGCGCGAGGGCGAGCGGTGTGGGGGTGGGCCCGCCCGCGAAGGCGTTGTCTGCCTCGATCAGGCGGTCGTCCGTCGCGATCTCGAGCCCGTACGCGGCCGCGACCGGCGCGGCGGTCTGCTGAGCGCGCAGCAGCGGCGAGGAGACCACGCGGCCCACCGGCTCGGACGCGGCCACCAGGTGGTCCGCGACGGCCTGTGCCATGCGCTCTCCGGTGTCGGACAGGCGGAACTCGGGAAGCCGGCCGTAGAGCACACCATCCGGGTTGTGCACGTGGCCATGGCGCAGGACATGGACGCGGGGCATGACGCCTATTGTCTCCCACCTACACAAGTGCCGAGCGCAGCCTCTCGGGATCGATGTGCCAGAAGCCCACGACCTCTCCGTCGACCGTCGCGACCGGCACCTCGTCGCCGTAGCGCTCCTTGAGATCGGGGTCGGAATCGACGTTGATCTCGAGCCAGTCCTGGCCCAGCGCGGCGCACGTCGCCTCGACCACGCCGCGCGCGTCCTCGCACAGGTGGCAGCCGGGGCGGGTGTAGAGCATCACGCGGGTGGGCATGGCCTCAGCCTAGGCGGCTGCGGCTCTCTGCCCCGGCATGCCCCCTCCCCCGCGGCTCCGCCACACGAATTCGCGGCTCCGCCACACGGTGCTGGGCGTGTCGTCGGCGTGTCGGCGCTCGCGGCGGGGATGAGGGGACGATGCCGCGGTCGCGGTGTGGCGGAGCCGCGGAGATGGCGGTGGGTAGAGTTGACGAGTGACCTCCGATGCCGCCAGCACCGCTCCCCGGGTCGCGGCGTTCTTCGACGTCGACAACACGGTGATCCGCGGTGCGAGTGCCTTCCACATCGCGCGCGGCCTGTGGCAGCGCGACTACTTCACGTTTCGCGACATCCTCAAGCTCGGCTATGAGCAGGCCTCCTACGTGTTGTTCGGCGAGTCCAAGGAGCAGATGGACAGGGTCCGCAGCCAGGGACTCGGCATCATCCGCGGCTGGTCCGTCGCGGAGATGACCGCGGTGGGCGAGGAGGTCTACGACGAGCTCCTCGCGAGCCGCGTCTTCCCCGGCACTAAGGAGATCATCGACGAGCACCTCGCCCAGGGTCACGAGGTGTGGCTGGTGACGGCATCCCCCATCGAGATCGGGCGCATGCTCGCGCGCAGGATTGGGGCGACCGGGGCGCTCGGCACGGTCGCCGAGCACGTCAACGGCCACTACACGGGCCGCCTCGAGGGCGACTTCTTGCACGGCCCGCGCAAAGCCGATGCCGTCGAGCGCCTCGCGGCGGAGCGCGGGATCGACCTCGCCGCCAGCCATGCCTACGGAGACTCCGTCAATGACGGCCCGATGCTCTCGACGGTCGGCCACCCGTGCGCGATCAACCCCGATCCCCGCATGCGCCGCCTCGCGCACGAGCAGGGCTGGCCGATCCGCGAGTTCCGCAAGCGCAACAAGCACGGCCGTCGCGGGATCGTGAAATCCTCGGTCACGGGTGCCGCGTGGGTCACGATTCAGGTGACGCGCGGAATCAAGAACGCGCTCCGTGCTCTCGTCCGTGGGATTTTGCGCCGGCCGGCCGCAGCGCCCACCACCGCCCACCCGGACGAGTCGCGCGAACTGTAGCCGCGCATCGTCCCGCTGCCGACGCGCGCACCTGGGAACGCAAGAACGCCCGCCCCGCCGGGTGGCGAGACGGGCGTCGGAGCGCGAGGCTCTACTTCTTGTTGCGGCGCTGGTGACGCGTCTTGCGAAGCAGCTTGCGGTGCTTCTTCTTCGACATGCGCTTGCGACGCTTCTTGATGATGGATCCCACGGAACCTACCTCATTCGATTGCAGCTTTTGCGGAGCGTACCTCGGCACGCCGGCGTCCAGGCCGCGCCGGACGCGACAGACAAGGGCCTAGCCTACCGTGCCCGTGGCCCTGCCGTCATCCTCGACCGGAATGCCGCCTGCGAGGGCGGCCTGCTCCATGAACTGCTCGACCGCCTGCTGCGGCACGCGGAACGAACGCCCGAACCGCACGGCAGGCAGCTCGCCCGCGTGCACCCAGCGGTACACCGTCATGCGCGACACCCTCACCATGTCGGCCACTTCGGCCACGGTGAGAAACGTCGTGCGGGGTGTGTCGGCCATGATCGTCTCGTCCCTCTTCGAAAGCGTCTGGCGCATCTATCGGCCTGAAGCTTCTTCAACTGTAGGGGCAGAAGTGACAGTTGTGAAGTGTGGGAAACCTGTCGATGATGTGGGGTGACACCGCGCTCGCGCGCGGACGCAGGGGAGCCGCCTGGCCCCCCGGAACAGGGAGACGGATGGAGAGCCTGCGCACGGCGCGCGACCGCTTCCGCGCCTGGTTCGATCGCGTCGCGCTCGAGTCCCCCGCCCGGCTCACGCTGGGCGGATTCGCCCTGGCGATCCTGATCTTCGCGGGGCTCTTGTCGCTTCCCGCCGCCACGGCGGACGGCGAGCGTGCACCCTTCATGGACGCGCTGTTCGTCGCGACCTCGGCGGTCTGTGTGACCGGGCTCAGCACCGTCGACATGGGCACCTTCTGGTCGCCCTGGGGGCTCGCGATCGTTGGGGTCGCGGTCAAGGTCGGCGGACTCGGCATTATGACGCTCGCCTCGCTTGCGGGCCTCGCGATCTCCCGCAGGATCGGCCTCACACAGCGACTCCTGGCAGCGGATGAAAGCCGTGCCTCAGGGCTCGGCGATCTCGGCTCACTCCTCCGCACGGTCGTCGTGGTGTCGACCACCGTCGAGCTCACGATCGCCGCGGTGCTTATCCCCCGCTTCCTGACCCTCGACTACGGCTGGCACAAGTCCGTGGGCTACTCACTCTTCTACGGGGTCTCGTCGTTCAACAACGCAGGGTTCTCTCCTGACCCCGTGGGCCTCTACCCCTACTCGGGGGACCTGTGGATGCTCGTGCCCATCGGGCTCGGCGTCCTGATCGGCGCGCTCGGGTATCCGGTCTACCTCAACCTGTTGCGCGAGCGACGCCCCTCGAAGTGGACCCTGCACACGAAGCTCACTCTCGTCACCATCGCCGTACTGTCGTTCCTCTCCGCCGGCCTGCTCGCGCTCTTCGAGTGGTCCAACCCGCTCACGCTGGGATCGGCGAGCACAGCGCAGACCATCGGAAACGTATTCTTCCAGTCGATCAACCAGCGCTCGGGTGGATTCGCATCATTCGATATCGGGCTCGCGCGTGAACAGACCTGGCTGCTCGAGGACGTGCTGATGTTCATCGGTGGCGGTTCGGGCGGCACCGCGGGAGGAATCCGCGTCACGACCCTCGCGGTGCTGGTGCTCGCGGCGTGGGCCGAGGCTCGCGGCCGCCGCGACATGGAGGCGTTCGGCAAGCGAGTCGGCACCGAGGTCCTGCGCGTCGCCGTGGCGATCACCCTCGCAAGCGCCGGGGTCGTGCTCCTCGGCACGGCAATCTTCATGTGGCAGACCGACATCCCCCTCGATCGCTCCCTGTACGAGGTTGTCTCGGCGTTCGCGACGTGCGGCCTGTCGACCGGCATCACCGGGAGCATCGACGACGATGCGAAGATGACCTTGATTGTGATGATGTACGTGGGACGCGTGGGCTCGCTCACGCTGGCCTCCGCCCTCATGCTCAACCGGCACCGGCGCGTCATCCGGTACCCGTCAGAAAGGCCGATCATTGGCTAGCAACGACACCGACCGCTCGGGCGTCCTCGTCTTTGGCCTCGGCCGCTTCGGCTCCGCGCTCGCGGACACCCTCGACACGATGGACGTGGACGTGCTCGCCGTCGAGCGCGACCCGGCGGTGGTCGAGCGCTGGTCCAAGAGGCTGCCGTGTGTTGAGGCGGACGGCGCGGATCCTCGCGCGCTCGAGCAGATCGGCGCGGCGGACTTCGCGGCCGCCGTGGTGGGCGTGGGCACGTCGCTCGAGGCCTCGGTGCTCATCACGGGCAACCTGGTGGACATCGGAATCCCCGAGATCTGGGCCAAGGCGACCTCGGTGGAGCACAAGCGCATCCTCGAGCGCATCGGGGCGCATCACGTGGTCCTTCCCGAGTCCGATGCGGGCGCGCGCGTCGCGCACTCCGTGGGCGGGAAGATGCTCGACTACATCGAGATCGAGGACGGCTTCACGATCGTCAAGATGCGCCCGCCCAAGGAGACGCATCACTTCACGCTCGACAAGCTCGACCTGCAGGGCAAGTACGGCGTCCACGTGATCGGCGTCAAGGGCGCCGGACGCGACTTCGAGTACGCGACTCCGCACACGATGGTCGGCCCCGAGGACCTGCTGGTGGTCGCGGGCGAGGGTGAGCTGCTCGAGCGCTTCGCGCAGCGGCCGTAGGGACGCGGTGCGGGGCGCTTGGCGACCATGAGCGTCCCATGGCGCGCTCACACCTCCCGAAAGCGACCATGAGCGTCCCATACGGGGCGCGGGTGGGGACGATGCGCGGGCGAGGTGGGGAGGGTTCAGCACGCGCGGGTGGGGGAGGCCCCACGCGCCTGGCCTAGCCCAGGATGCCGCGCGTGATGGAGTCGCCCGAGTGGGTCGGGTCGCCATCGGGCGGCTCGATCGAGATGTCGACGATCGGGAACGCGTCGACGTCGTAGCCCGCGGGGATCTCGAACTCCCCGCGCTCCCCCGTGAGGAAGCCAAGGGACACCATGCCCACCACGTCGGGGTCGATCAGCCACACCTCAAGTGCTCCCGCGTCGGTCGCGGTGTACGGAGTCTCGACCACGAGCACCTGCGTGCCGTCCGCTCGGCGCTCGACACGCGCCTCACCGGCGGCCGCCTCGGTCGCGAGGTCGGCGAGCTCGGCCTGAGCGACCACGGTCGCGGCGGGCTCGGTCCAGGGGCCCAGCACGCCCACGCCGATCGCGCCGAGCACGATTCCGGACGCGGCCGCAACGGCCACCACCCACGGGTGGAACAGCCTGCTCGACCCGCGGCGGGACCCGGGTGCTGACCCGCGACCGCGGCGGTCGAGCGTCAGCACCGTCGCGCCGTCCCCCGCGTGCCCGCCGGCCTCGCCCGCCGCACCAGCGAAGCCAGCCTCGCGACCCTCATGGGCCTCGACCTCAGCGCTGATCGCCTCCCACACGCGCTCGGGAGGCCGCACGAGCGTGGTCCCGGAGGCGCCGGAGACCGCAGCCACCGTCTCGCGCAGCGACGCGACCTCGGCGGCGCACGTCGCGCACTCGGAGACGTGCGCGGCGTCGCGCGACTCGGCAGGCTCGCCGAGCGCGATCGCGGCGAGAGTCTCGTCATCACAGTGACGCATCGGCGGCCTCCAATCCTTGTCTCAGCGCCATCAATGAGCGGCGCAGGTGGCTCTTCACGGTGCCGAGCGGCATGCGCAGATGCTCGGCGATCTGTTCGTGCGTGCGTCCCTCGAAGAACGCCAGCGACACGATGGTCGATCGCGGCGGTCCCAGGCTCTCGACCTCGCCGCGCACCATAATGCGCTCGGCCTCGCGCTCAAGGGGATCGGCGACCGCCACGACGGGCTCGTCCTTGACGGCCTCGAGGCGCCTGCTCTCGCGCGCCCTGGCAGCCAGAGCATCGGCGATGCGCCGCTTGGCGATCCCCACCACCCATCCGCGCGCGGAGCCGCGGGTGGGGTCGTACCCGTCGCGTCCGCGCCAGGCAGCGACAAACGTCTGCTGCGTCACGTCCTCCGCCTCGCTCGCGTCCCCTAGCGAGCGCAGCGCGAGCGTGTAGACCAACGCGGAGGCTGACCGGTAGAGGCCCTCGAGCGAGCCCTCCACGCCGGCCGCGAAGTCCAGGTCGAGGGCGCGGTCGCCGGACGCGTCGCCGCGCTCCGCCGTCTCCGTCGCCATCGCCGTTCCCATCATGGTCGCGTGTCGCCCTCCGGGTAGGCCCAGACGAGCACGTTGTCCTCGTAATGTCGCACATCGGCGTCCCAGCGTCCACCACACGTCACCAGCACGAGCGCGCGCTCCGCGGTCCCGAACACCACGGAGAAGTCCACCTCCTGCTTGGACGTCTGCTCGACGCGATCGACCACGTAGACCACCGACTCGCCGTCCTCGAGCGCGACATCGACGCGGTCACCCGGCTTCGCGTCACGAAGTTCGGCGAAGGGCCCGCGGCCCATCTCCGAGTCGTCGACGTGGGCCGCGATCACCACGTTCTCCTCGGCGCGCAGCCCACCAGCGGGGCTGCCGCCCAGCCGGAACCAGCCCGCGACGCCCGCACTTTCCGGCAGCTCCATCCCGCCGGACTCGTCGATCCCCACGTCCGTCACCGGCATGTCGATCCCGAGCGACTCGACCACCAGCCGCTCCGGATCCGGCGCGATCGGCAGGCTGTCGACGGTCGCGGGACCCACCGGCACCTCGCCGGCGATCACGCGGGCCCGAATCTCACCCTGGGTCGGCTCCGCCGCCACGGCCTCGGCCGTGGGTGACGATGCCGGGACAGACGCCTCCGGCGGGTTCGCCGCCGCGCAGGCGGTGAGCGCCATCACGGCGAAGATCGAGACGATGCGCAGCATCGCGGCCTCCCTGAGAGAAAGGGGTGGGCGGGGCGCGCCGGAGGATTGGCGCGCCCCGCCCCTGGGGGGACTAGCGGCGGGCGAGCACGGCCCGGGTGGCGAGGCCCGCGGCGGCGAGCGCCGCGGCTCCGACCACGATCACGCCCACCGGGACGGATCCGTTGTCGGCGGCGAGGCCCTGGGTACCGGCGGCGACCTCATCAGGCATCGAGGTGTGCGTCGCGACGGACTGGACGGCGACGGCAAGGTTGCCGTCCTCGGCGGAGCCCCACGCGTACACGATGGTGTTCATGCCCTCCTCGACGGGGACGTCGGCGGGGCCGATCACGGGCTCGGTCTCACCGGTGAGGGACACCGCGGCCTCGTAGGTCGCGACGGGAAGGTCCGCCATGACCTCATCGGGGTTCGCGAGGTTCTCGAAGGCGACCTCTCCGTTGGCCCACACGTCGACCGCGGGCGCCGCTGCCGTGTGGCGGACCGTGAGGCGGCCCTCGCCGGAGGCGGTCTCCGAGATGTCGTTGGTGAAGAGCGTCGCGGTCGCCTCGCCTGCCTCGGTGAGGTGCGCGACGGCGGTGTAGCTCATGCCCTCCTCGAGCGGGAGGTCGATCGGGCCGAGCACCGGGGCGGAGTCATCCGCCGCGTCGGAGGCCGTGATCGCGACCGAGTAGGTGCCCGGGTCGAGAGACAGCGGGCCGGCGAGGTCGCCGGGGGCGAAGTCGTCGAGCGTAAGGGCACCGTCCACGTAGACGTCAACGGTGAGGTCGGGGATGCCGTGCAGGACGGCGAGGTCCGCCTTGCCGTCCTCGACGGCGAATGCGGGGGCGGCGGTTGCCGCGGCGAGCAGGGTGCCGGCGGCGATGCCGGCCAAGATCGACGAGCGCATGACCTTCTCCTTTCGTGGGCCGCCGCCCGGGTGCGACGTGCCTTCACCCCGTACTTCCGACGCAGGGTGGCCCTTGGATGCAGGAGATCTCAGATTTCGCTCAGAGTGAACACCGGGCGGCGCGATAGGGGCCGACCCGAGCAAAGGACCACTCAACCGAGCGCGCCGCGTGCCACCACTTCGCCACCGCGGGTGGGGTCTCCGTCCCACGGCTCCCTGCTGATCTCGATGGTCGCGCCCATGGCCGAGCCCGCCGCCTCGGGCACCTCCACCTCGTAGCGGCTCGCGCGCAGGTGACCCACGGAGATCGGATCCTCGCCAGCCGGCACGAGCCACACCTCGAGATACGCGTCCGGATACTCGGCGAACACGGTGTCGATCACCAGCACCTCTGCGCCGCCGTCGCGTCGCTCGAGCACCACCGAGCCGGCATCGGCCCCGCCCTGGCGCGGGTCGGCGAGCACCGCGGAGGCGATGGCCGCGCGGTCGGGCTCGACCAAGAGCTGCGCGAGGATCACCGTCAGCCCGACCAGCAGGCTCGACATCACCACGGCACCGACGAGGATGAAGGTGCGACGGCGCTGGGCCCGCTCGGCGGCGCGGCGTGCCTCCTCACGCCAGTCCGGCTCGGGGACCGCGCCGGCTGCCACCGCCTCGCGCACCTCGTCCCACAGCCCCCCGCGCGGCGGCAGCACCGGACCGGCCGAGGGCATGCGCGCGATCGCGCCCACGAGGTCGTTGAGCGACCGCGACACGTCGCGACACTCGCGGCAGCGGCCCAGGTGATCGGAGTGAGGCGGCGCGGCGGAATTGCCCAGCGCGCGCGACGCGAGGTCGGCGGCCGGAGCGTGTTCACCACGCATGCGCGGGCCCGTCCACAGCTCAAGTAGCGCGTCCCGCAGCATGGCCTCGAGGTCCTCGGTCGAGACGCCCGTCATCATCGCGAGCTCGGGACGCGGGTCGCCATGAACCAGAGCGCGCTCGAGGAGCGTGCGCCGCTGCTCGTCGAGCCTCGACATCGCCGAGCGCAACAGGATCCGATCCGCCTCGGCCACCACGGCGTCGTGATCCGTGACGGCGTCCGCACCGAGGCGTGGGTCATCGAGGGCGGACAGCTTGGCCCGCACGCGCCGCTCAAGGTCGCCGGTGACGCGCTCGGCGGCATCACGCAGCAGGGACTGCGGCGCGAGGTCTCCGCTCGCGGCGGCAGCCGCGAACACACGACGCACGACGTCCTCGGCCTCGTCGACCGAGCCGAGCGCCCGCAGCGCGAGGGTGTGCACCAACGGCGCGGCCTCCCGATACGCGTCCTCGATCTCGGCCCCGGCCATCGGCGTCCCTTCGCTCATCGGAAGTCTCCCACGCACGGGTCCCGGGTCGTCTCGACGCGCGTCACGCGCCTCAGGCGACGGGGTGCGCCTCGAGGATCGTCGCCGAGCGCGGGCCGCGCGGAGTCTCGAACGTCACGGTGTCCCCCACGTAGCGGCCGTCAACCGCAGCACCCATGGGGGAGGTGGGCGAGTAGACGGTCTCGTCGGCGCCCGGCGCCACGAGCGAACGGTCACCCAACACAAAGGCAAGCGGGGCATCGGCCCCATCCAGCCGCACCACGACGCGCATGCCGGGCTCCACGAGGCCGTCGTCGGGCCGCGGGCTGGTGTCGGCCGCCGCGATGCGCTCGCGCAATTCGACGATACGCGCGCGGGTGGTGGGGTCATCGTCGCGGGAGGCCGCCTCGAGAGTCGCGAGTTCCTCACGAAGCAGCTCGAGGGCGGCGGGGGTCATCCACACGGTGGCGGACATGGCAGATCTCCTTTGACGATGCCGGGCACGGCGGCCCGCGGGTAAAGGTGACATTCTACCCGCGGGGCGCCGTGACGAACGCCATTGGCCGGCCGGTGCGGCTCAGACCGTGGCGCGAACCTCGACCACCGATCCGGGCTCGGCGTAGGGCACCAGCGATCCCTCGATCGCCATGCCGTCGACCGTGAGCGAGGCGCCCTTACCGCCCGAGTTGGTGACGTGGATGACGTAGGTCGCGCCGCGCACGACGCGGCGCACCGTGTACTCCGAGACCTCGGCGCCGATGCACGGGTCGACCACCAGGCCGTCGTAGTCGGGGCGCACGCCCAGCAGATACTGCGAGACGGTGACGAAGTTCCACGAGGCCGTGCCGGTGAGCCACGAATTCTTGGCCTCACCGTGACGCACCGCGTCCTTGCCCGCGATCATCTGCGCGTACACATACGGCTCGAGCCGGTGCACCTCGGACTGCTCCTCGCGGTACGCGGGGGCGATCTGCTTCCAGTACTCCCACGCGTGCTCGGCGCGGCCCACCACGGTCTCCGCGATGATCACCCACGGGTTGTTGTGGCAGAAGATGCCCGCGTTCTCCTTGTAGCCCGGCGGGTACGACGTGACCTCGCCGAGTTCGACGTGGTATTCGCGGTAGGCGGGGTTGAGAAGGACGATGCCGTGAGGAGTGTTCAGCCGCTCGCGGGTCGCGTCGAGCGCCTTGAGCGCGCGGCCGTCCTCGACGCCGATCCCGCCCATGATGCAGAAGCCCTGCGGCTCGATCCAGATCTGGCCGTCCTCGTTCTCGTGGCTGCCGACCTTGGTGCCGAAGTAGTCGTAGGCACGCAGGAACCACTCGCCGTCCCAGCCGTGCTCGAGCACCGCGTCACGCATGGCCGCCACGGCCTCGTCTGCCCGCTGGGCCTCGGCATCGTCCCCGCGCCTGCGCGCGAGCGCCGCGTACTCGGGGCCGATCGCCGCGAACATGCCTGCGATGAAGATCGACTCGGCGACGCCGCCCGTGCGGTTGCCGGTGGTCTGGAAGGACTCGCCGGGCTCTGTCGAGAAGCAGTTGAGGTTGAGACAGTCGTTCCAGTCGGCGCGGCCGATCAGCGGCAGGCCGTGCGGGCCGCGGTTGTTGATCGTGAAGTCGAAGGACCGCTTGAGGTGCTCCATGAGCGACGCGGCCTTCGACTCGTCGTTGTCGAACGGCACCAGCTCGTCGAGGATCGCGAAGTCGCCGGTCTCCTTGACGTAGGCCGCGACGCCGAGGATCAGCCACAGCGGGTCGTCGTTGAAGCCGGACCCGAGCGTGTGGTTGCCGCGCTTCGTGAGCGGCTGGTACTGGTGGTACGCGCTGCCGTCCTCGAACTGCGTGGACGCGATGTCGATGATGCGCTCGCGGGCGCGCTCGGGCACCAGGTGGACAAAGCCGAGCAGGTCCTGCGACGAGTCGCGGAAGCCCATGCCGCGGCCCATGCCGGTCTCGAAGAAGCTCGCCGACCGGGACATGTTGTAGGTGACCATGCACTGGTACTGGTTCCAGATGTTGACCATCCGGTCGAGCTTCTCGTGGCCGGACTCGACCGTGTAGGAGCCGAGCAGCCCGTCCCAGTACGCGTTGAGGGTCGCGAACTCGGCGAGGGTCTGCTCGTCGGTCGCGAAGCGGGCGAGGAGCTCGCGCGCGCCGTCCTTGCGGATGACGCCGGGCGCCTCCCACTTGTCCTCGCGCGGGTTCTCGAGGTAGCCGAGCACAAACGTGAAGGCCTTCGACTCGCCGGGGGCGAGCTCGACCTCGAGCTGGTGCGAGGCGATCGGGTACCAGCCGGACGCGATCGAGTTGCCCGCCTTGCCCGCGTGGGGCACCGCGGCCTCGTCGAAGCCGTTGCCGAATCCCAGGTAGGTGTCGCGGTCGGTGTCGAAGCCCGCGATGGGCGCGTTGACGCCGTAGACGGCGTAGTGGTCGCGACGCTCGCGGTACTCGGTCTTGTGATAGATCGCGCCGTCGACCACCTCGACCTCGCCGATCGATAGATTGCGCTGGTAGTTGGTCTGGTCGTCCTCGGCGTTCCACAGGTTGAACTCGAGGAAGCTGAACAGCGAGAAGGACTTGGGGGCGTCGGACGTGTTGGTCACCTCGACGCGGTGGACCTCGGCATTGACGTCGACGGGGACAAAGAGCAGCACGCTCGCGGTGAGGCCGTTGCGCGAGCCGGCGATGCGCGTGTAGCCCATGCCGTGACGCGTCTCGAAGCTGTCGAGCTCGGTCTTATACGGGCGGTAGCCGGGGCTCCACACCTCGCCACCGTCGTTGATCGAGAAGTAGCGCCCGCCGTCGTCGACCGGCACGTTGTTGTAGCGGTAGCGCGTGAGGCGGCGTAGCTTGGCGTCGCGATAGAAGCTGTATCCGCCGCCGGTGTGCGACACCAGCCCGAAGAAGTCCTGGGCACCCAGGTAGTTGATCCACGGGTACGGGGTGTGGGGGGTCGTGATGACGTACTCGCGCGCTTCGTCGTCGAAGTGGCCGAACTGCATGGGCGGGTGCCTTTCGTGTGGCTCGGAATCGTGCTGAGAGAGCGCTCTCCCGAGGGTGATGGCGCCCACTCTATCGAAACGATTCGGGCCGCGCCACGTCGGTGGTCCCGGCCGCACGATGCCGCGGGTTGCCCCCGCGACCCGTCGCCACGGGAGGTGCTCAGTGCCCGAAATCGCTCGTTCTGGGCACTCAGCACCTCACAGAACGCTGGCCTGAGAGCGTTTCACCTGCTATGCATGGCGATATGCGCCTCCTGCTGCCGCTGTTCTACATCGCCCTCACGGTGTACGCGCTCGCGGACATCGTCCAGCAGCCCTCGGAGAACCCTCACCACCTGCCCAAGGTGGGGTGGATCCTGCTTGTGGTGTTCGTGCCGTACATCGGCGCCGGCGCGTGGCTGCTCGTCACGTACCTCGACGGCCCACAGCGGCGGCCGCTGCCGCCGACTCCGCTCGCGCCGGACGACGACCCGGCCTACCGCGTGTGGCTGAACGAACAGGAGCGGCGACGCTCGCTCGGAGGCGAGTAGCGGGCGCCCGGCCGATGCTGGGCACCAGTCCGGCGCGCGGTCCACCGGCTCGCGAGGTGCTCAGTGCCCGAAATCGCTCGTTCTGGGCACTCAACACTGTGGCTTCGTTCGCTTGGTGGCGGGGTTTTTGCAGCGCTCCGTGGCGGTCTTGTTGCCGCGATCACGCAGGACTGGCTGCAGGTAGGTGTCGCGGTCTGAACCGAGAGGGGTGCGCCCGGTCGGGGCCGTTTGGATCGCTGCCGCTACGTCAGAGTCCGAAGGCTCCGCCGCTGACGAGGATCACGATGCCGAGGCCGATGAGAACGATGGGGAAGAGGATGTGCTCCCAGCGTTCGAGCACTTCGGCGATCGGGGGGCGGGTGGCGACGAACTTTGCCAGGGCCACCAGGACCGCGACGAGCGCGAGGAAGATGATGCAGTAGGCGACTACTGCGAGAGGTTCCACGCTGAGGAAGACAGGGGTGTAGACGCCGATGTTGTCGCCGCCGTTGGCAAGGGTGACGCCTGCGACTGTCCACACGCCGACCTTCTTGCCGGCAACCTTGGCCTCGTCGTCATCGTCGTCATCGTCTCCGCGCCAGGCCTGCCATGCGGCCCAGAGGCCGAGGCCCAGAGGGATGAGACCGAAGTACGGGATGGCTGCCGAGGGCAGGAATGCTCCGGCACCGATGGTCACCAGGACCGCGGCACCGAGGATGCCGGCGAATCCGAGGTACTGGCCGGCCAGAATGCGGGCGGTAGTGCCGCGCTGGCCTGCCCCTCGCGCGAAGAAGAGGGAGAGCACGATGATGTCGTCGATGTTGGTCGCTGCGAACAGGCCCATCGCCTGCAAGACCGAGGTGAGGATCATGCGCCCTCCCCAGCTGCGTCGCATCCGGGAAGCGAGCAGGCGGGATCGATGCACGGGGCATCTTCGTCCACTGCCAGGGTGGCATCGACCAGTGCCGTCAGCGCCTGCGCCAGGTGCGAATCGGCGATCTCATATCGTGTCCGACGACCCTCGGGCTCGGAGACGACGATCCCGCAATCGCGCAGGCATGCCAGGTGGTTGGACACGTTCGGGCGTGTCAGGTCCAGATCTCGGGCCAGTTCCGCCGGGTAAGCGGGATGGTCGAGCAGGGTCAAGATGATCCGGGATCGAGTGGGGTCGGCCAGTGCACGACCCAGGCGGTTCATCACGTCGAGACGCGAAGCAATAGTCAGCATGGACTGAACTATACAGCGCGCACTGAACACTCGGTCACAGGCGTCAGCCCAGATCGCATGCCCGTAAGGGGAACCCTCACCGGACACCACCGCTACTTATCGAGAGGAACGATGTGACTCCCGGCGGAAGTTGGCGGGCTCCTGCCGGGACTAAGTGGCGGTGGGCTGGCCGGGCGTTCGATCCGCTGACCAGCTGGCCGTGGGTGCCGTCGTCGCGGTGAACGGACCTGACGGGCAGGAGTGGGGCGACGGAGCCACGACGGTGTCCGGCGCCACTGTTACCCAGCGCCTTGGCGATGGCCTCCCGGCCGGGGACTTCCAGGTCGCGTGGCGCTCCGTGTCCGGTGACGGCCACCCTGTCGACGGGACCTTCCGCTTCACCGTTGAGGCGGCGCCTGAAAGCGCGAGCACATCTGAGCCGTCGCCCGAGCGTGCCGACGAAGGGGCGACACCGACCTGGCCGCCTACAACGCGATGCTCGCACGCCTGGCCCGGCGCGCCGATGCCACCGCCCCTGGGCGCACCCAGCAACCAGGGGCCCCCCAAGCGCTCGGCGGAGGTGTCGAGGGACTGAGCGGCTACCAGGTCAGGTCTGAGCACTCGTGCTGCTGCTGGGCCGTCTCCACCTGGAGCGTGGCGTGGGCGATGCCGAAGCGATCCCGCAGGATGTCCCGCGCGGCGGCCAGGACCGCGGCGTGATCCGATCCGCTGCTCGCGACGAGGTGAGCGGTGGCGACGTTCATCCCGGAGGTCAGCACCCACAGGTGCAGGTCGTGGATGGCGCTCACGCCGGGCACGGCGCTCAGCTCTCGGCTGACGGCCTCCGGGTCGATGCCGGCGGGTGCGTGCTGGCCGAGTACCGCGACGACCTGCCGCCCCAGGGTGACGGCACGCACGATGACGAAGATGGCGATCGCCAGGGCGACGACGAGGTCCCAGACCGGTCGCCCGGTGGCGATGATCAGAACACCGGCGACCATGACACCGACGGAGCCGGCAGCGTCGGCCACCACTTCGAAGTAGGCGCCCCGGACGTTGAGGCTGTCCTTGGACCCGCTGCGCAGCAGCAGCATGGAGACAAGGTTGATCACCAGGCCCACGAAACCGACCGCGAGCATCACGCCCGAGGGTAGGGACGGGTCCTCGCCGATCCGGCTGATCGCCTCGACCACCACGTACACCCCGACGCCGAGCATGATCAGCACGGTCAGGCCGGAAGCGAAGACTTCCGCGCGGTACGAGCCGTAGGTTCTTCTTCCGGTGGGGTCGGGGCGGGTGGCGATCCGGGTGGCGAGCAGGGACGCCCCCAGGGCCACGACGTCGGCGGCCATGTGCCCGGCGTCGGAGATCAGCGCGAGCGAGCCTGAGATCAGCCCCGCTGCCAGCTCGACGGCGAAGAACGTCGCGGTCAGGAAGAACGCTGCGGCGAGGCGGCGTCGGTAGCGCCCGCCGGCGTGCTCAGCGACGGGGGCGTGAGCGTGCCCGGCGCCCATCAGCGGATCCCTTCGTGTCCGGTGTGCTCGCGGCACACGTCCAGCAGCATCCGCACGTGGGTATCGGCCAACCGGTAGTACACCCGGCGGCCCTCTCGCCGGTTGCCCACCACCCCCGAGGCCCGCAGTAGACGCATCGTCTGGGACACCGACGCCTCTGGGACCTGCACCGCTGCGGAGATGTCGCACACGCACAGCTCACCGGCCTCCAGCAGCGCGTAGAGGATCTTGGTGCGCCGTACGTCACCGAGCAACCGGAACAGCTCGGCCAGCGTCCCTGCCTCGGCGTCGTCCGGGACGCTGGCGCGGACCAGCGCCACGCGCTGCGACAGGGGATCACCACCGACGCAGCCGTCCAACGGCAGGACCCGACCCATGGGCATCTCCTCATCTGCGCGGATCTTCAGATAAGGTCACCCTAGCGCTGCGCTCGCCGTGAGTCGCAATCTGGTCGATCGCCTTCACACCCATGTCGCTGTGAGGGGGCGAAGGCGGAGGAGGAGCGGATGCAGGACGACCCGGGCGTCACGGGGCCGGTGTGGCTGCCGACCGCACCACCGTCCCTGGAGACGATGCTGGCCCCGACGCTGCAGCCCGTGCCGGTCCTTCCGGCGCTGGCCGCGGTGCTGCTGGTGCTGTACCTGGCGGGCGCGTGCCGGCTGTGGCTGCGAGGGCGGCGCTGGTCGATCGGTGCGACCATCTCGTTCACGGTGGGCTGTGTGGTGCTGGCGCTGGTGACCGGTGCGGGCATCGAGGGGTACGGGTTGCGGCTGTTCTCGGCGTTCATGTTCCAGCAGCTGACGTTGATGATGCTCGTCCCACCGCTGCTGGTGCTGGGGCGGCCCGGCACGTTGCTGCTGCGCGCGACCCCGCACCGGGGGGTGGGCACGGTGGTGCTGGTCACGGCGCGGCGGGCCCTGCGCAGCCGGGTCAGTCGGGTGGTGCTGCACCCGGCGGTGATGGTGCCGTTGTTCCTGCTGGCGTTCTACGGGCTGTACCTGGCCGAGCTCGCCGACCCGCTGCTGCGCACCTGGACCGGGCACCTCGCCCTGGAGGTGGGGTTCCTGGTGGCCGGTCTGCTGTTCACCGTGCCGGTGCTGTCCACCGACCCGTTGCCGATCCGGCAGACCCATCATGGCCGGGCACTGGACCTGGTGCTGGAGATGCCCCTGCACGCGTTCTTCGGGGTGATCGTGATGATGGCCACCGCGCCGATGGTCCCCTTGTTCGCCGCGCCGCCGGCCGGCTGGGGGATCGATCCCCTGCGCGACCAGCAGCTGGCCGGTGGGCTGGCCTGGTCCTACGGGGAGGCGCCGGGACTGCTGATGCTCCTGCTGATCGCCAGCAGGTGGCAGCGCAACGACACCGAGCGGTCCAGAGCCCGAGACCGGCAGATCGACCGCGACGGCGGCGCCGACGCCGAGCTCGAGGACTACAACGCCTACCTCGCGCGCTTGAACGGCTCGCGGCCCTCGGGGGCGCCACCTGCACAACCGTGATGGTCGGAGCCTCACAGGACCTCGGCATCGGAGGTTGCCGACACCGCGGTGGTGGTCTTCTCGACGATGTCCTGGCCGAGCCGGATCCCGGTGTAGGCCGCGACAGCCATCAGCGCGAGGAACCCGACGATCAGGCGCCCCTCCAGCCACGAGGGCCACACGCGGGTCACCCACACCCGGCCCGGCACCCGCAAGGCGCGCACCCGCTGGGCCCGCACCCCCAGCCTCGGGGCCTGGGCCTCCGCCGCGCGGAGCCGCCGCGGGAAGGGGCGGCGGCTGCGGTCACGGCCGGGTCGCCGACTGCCGACCAGCGCACCGCTGACGACAGCGGCCGCCGCCAGGACGTAGACGGCGGTCTGCGGCGTGGTGCCCAGTCGCGCCGCCGGGGTGAGCGTGCTGCGCAGCGGCAGCGAGGCGATGAGCTCCTCATCGGTGAACAGACCGGTCCGCGCCACGACCGCCCCGTCCGGCATGATCATCGCGCTGACGCCGACGGTGGAGACCTGGACGGTCGACCTGCCGTGCTCCACCGCCCGGAAGCGGGACATCGCCAGCTGCTGGGTCGACTCCGGAGTGCGCCCGAACGAGGCGTTGTTGGTCGGGATGACGATCAGCTCTGCCCCGTCGAGGACCCCTTCGCGGATGAGGTCTGCGTAGGCGACCTCGAAGCAGATCCCGGTGGCCAGGCGCACGTCACGTCCGAGCGCGTCGATCCACACGTCCATGACGGCGGGGTCGCCGCCGGCTGCCATGTCCGTGGCGACCCGGTCGACGAGCGGAGTGAGCTGGCGGAAGAATGCGCGGAAGGGGACGTACTCCCCGAAGGGGACCGGGTGCTGCTTGGCGTAGGCGTCGCCACTCCCCGCACCGGCGGTCCAGGAAATGATCTCGTTGTAGCGGATGTCCTGCCCGTCGGGGAACCGCTGGGTTCCCAGCAGCAGTGGGGCGCCGACCGCTGCGGCGGCGCGGTCCACGGTCGAAGCCTGCGCCAGGTCGGTGCGGGGGTCGATGTCGGCGGCACTCTCCGGCCACACCACCAGGTCCAGCTTGCGCCTTCCGGCGGTCGCCGCGAGCCGCTCGGTGCCTTGGGCGTGGTTGGCCGTGACGTCGCGGGCCTGCTCGGCCCAGTCGGCGCCCTGCTGCGGGACGTTGCCCTGGACGGCGCCGACCAGCAGTGAGCCGTTCTCCGGGCCGGCTGTCAGGGGAAGCCGGCCCGGGGCGCCGGCCAGGAGCACCGCGGCGAGCAGCGCCCGAGTCGCGGCGATAACCGCGGTGCGGCGCAGGTACTGCAGCGCCAGCGCGATCAGCGCCCCCGTCACGGCGACGAACGCGGAGACCAGGACCTCCCCTCCGTAGGGCGCGAGACGTAGCAGGGGCGCCTCGGTCTGGGAGAACGCCAGGAAGCCCCACGGGAAGCCCCCGAAAGGCCAGGAGCCGCGGACCTGCTCGATGGCGACCCACAGCACGGCTGCGGTGACCGCCTGGGCCAGCGGGCGACCGGTGAGCCAGACGGCCCTGCGCGCGTAGGTCCACAGCGCGCCGAAGCCGGCGACGTACAGCGCCTGGAACACGCTGAGCGCGACCCACGGGAGCGCCGATCCGGTGGCCTGCACTGCCCAGTGGACCAGCGGCAAGAAGAAGGCCAGCCCCCAGACCAGGCCGATGCCTGCGGCGCGGACCAGTGACGCGCCGCGCATCGCGAGCAGCAGGCACGCCATGCCGGCGTAGGCCAGCGGCCACCATCCCCGGTCAGGAAACGCGAGACTCGTCGCCCAGCCACCCACGCCTGCTCCGACCAGCACCAGCCCCGGCGGCATGAGGCCAGGCAATGAGGCGCCACCGTTGCGGCGTCGCGCATTCACGCGCTCGACCTCCTGCCGGGGCGACCCGGCGCGGACACGAAGCTCCCCGCCGGCCGTACGAGCTGGACCGGGCCGCGTGTCCGACAAGGAAGGCCGTTCGGACCCCGTGCTCACCCGGCGCCTCCCGATGGGTCGTCACGCACCTGCCGGGCGCACATCGGCGTCGGCCGGTCCTCAGACGCCGGCATAGGAATGCAGGCCCGTGATGAACAGGTTGACGCCGACGAAGTTGAACCAGAAGGCGGCGTATCCGGCCAGGGCCAGCCACCCGGCCTTCCTGCCGCGCCACCCGGCGGTGGACTGTGCGTGCAGGTAGGCGGCGTACAGCACCCAGGTGATGAAGGCCCAGGTCTCCTTGGGGTCCCAGCCCCAGTACCGGCCCCAGGAGTCCTCGGCCCAGATCGCGCCGGCCAGCACGGCGAACGTCCACACCGGGAAGGCGAACAGGTGGGCGGTGTGGGCGAGGCGCTCCAGGGTGGCGGCAGCCGGCGGCCGGCCGGCGTAGCCGCGGGTCGCCTGCCCGCCGGCGTCGCGCGCGTCGGCGCGTCGGCGCGTCAGGTACAGGCCGGTAGCAGCTGCCCCGACGGTGAAGACACCACCGGCGATGATCGCCGCCGCGACATGGATGACCAACCAGTACGAGTTCAGCACCGGGACCAGGTCCCCCGCGGGGGTGTAGAGCACCGTCACGGCCAACCCCAGGCACAAGGTGACCAGAGCAAGGACCCACACACCCAGGTCCCGAACCGGCTGGCCGCGGCGCAGGAACACCAGGTAAGCGGCCGTGGCGGCCAGTGTGGCGGCGGTCGTGAACTCATACATGTTGCCCCACGGCGCCCGGCCCACGGCCAGACCCCGGGCGACGACCCCGGCCAGGTGCAACACGAACGCGAGCGTGGTCAGTGCCGCCGCGATCCGCTCCGTGCGACGCGCGGCTGCATCGCGGATCGCGGGCCGGCCCCCAGCGGTCGGCGGCTGCGGGTCGGGAACGGCGGCATGTGCGCCGGCGGCGTCCGGCTCGAGGCGAGGCGCGTCCTCAGGCACCGGGTGCGACCGGCGGGCCGCCTGGTAGGCGTAGGCGAGCATCGCCAACGCATAAACCGCGATGGCGCTGTAGATGAGCCGGTCGCTCAGCTCGGCCAGGAGGTTGGGGATGGGCACGTTCAGTCCTCTCGGTCGTGCGGGGAAGCGTCTGCGCCGCCCGGTTCAGCGCCTGGCAGGGCGGCGAGCAGCGACGAAAGCTCGCCAGGGACCGGCTCACGGCGGGTCAGCGCGTAGCTGGCTGCCTCGACAGTCGCGGCGCCGCCTGCGGACGCTGCGCTGACACGGACCCAGACCCGGCGTCGGCGGACCGCCAGTGAGACCGTCAGGCCCAGCAGGAGGGCGACCGCGGCGACCAAGGAGAGCTCCTTGCCGGGGTCGTGGGCGATCTGAAAGTTCGCGAACCGCGAGACCGACTCGAACGTCAAGGTGCCCTGCCCGCCGGGCAACGTCATCGACTCACCAGGTCGCAGAGCGCGCGCGAACGGCTCGTCCCCGACCATGACCTGGCTCAGATCGGTCTTGTCCAGGCGGAAGACCGACTGCGGTGCGCCGTCACCCAGGCCGAGGTCACCGGTGTATGCGGTCAGCAGCAGCTGGGGATCGACCAGGTCCGGGTAGAGCGATCGAGGGCCGGCCGCGGGGTCGACGGAGGCGGTGGGCAGGAAGAACCCTTCGAACCCCAGCTGCGTCGGCTGCCCGTCCGGGACCTTGATCACGCCCTCGGAGGACAGGTTGCCGTCGAAGGGCACGAACACCACCGGCCCGGAGAACACCGTCTGACCCCGGCCATCGATGACGCTGACCACCGGGGCGTAGCCGTGGCCGGTGAGGAACATCTTGGTGCCCTCCACCTGCAGCGGGTGGTTCACCTCGACGGTGACCTTCTCCGCAGGGCCGCCGGGGGTGCGCAGCACGGTCAGGTCGGCCTGGAAGTCCCGGGCGCTGCCGCGTTGGGGGCCGGCCGTCTCGAACCTGGCAGTGAAGTCGTCCAGCGTGACCGAGAACGGACTCAGGCCCGCGGCGTCAGTCAAAGGCCCGGGAGTGAACTCGTCGTACTGCAGCCGCGTGTTCGTGAAGGAAGCACCCTCCACGACGATCACCCGCCCCTCGAAGCCGAAGAGCGACCCGATCGCGACGCCGAAGAGCAGGGCCAGAAGTGACAGGTGGAACACCAGGTTGCCGGCCTCGCGCAAGTACCCCTTCTCCGCCCGCACGGAATCGTCATCGACGACGACGCGAAACCTCCGGGCCCGCAGATGAGAGGCGGCTGCCTGCAGGATCTGCGCCGGCTCCGCGGCCACGGTCGCACGACGGTGGTCGTCCAGGCGCGCGAGGTTCGTCGGTGCCCGTGGGGGTTCAGCGCGCGCCGACTGCTACAGGCGCGCCGCGCGCGGCAGGACGCATCCAGTCATGGAGACCATGAGCAGCAGATAGATCGCGGCGAACCAGGGCGAGGAGTACACCTCAAAGAACCCAAGCCGGTCCAACCACGGGCCCACCACCGGGTTGTCAGCCAGGAAGCGGGTCACGGCGCCGGGGTCGAACGCGACCCCGCGCTGGGGAAGCAACGACCCGGGCACGGCAGCCAGGGCCAGCGCCAGCAACAGCAGCACTGCGGTCCGCATGGACGTCAGCGTCCGCCACGCCCACCTGGCCCATGCCACCAGGCCCTGCCCCGTCGGGCGCGGTGGCACCGCCATCACCCCAGGGCGAGCCGCCTCCTCGAGACGGTGGCTGAGCGCAGTGTCCTCGAGCGTGTCCTCGGCTGGCCGGGATGCCGTGGCCTCGGCGACGGCGTTACCGGGCCAGGCGCCGATTGATTCGGTCACCGGCCCGCAGACCCGGCTTCCCGCGCGTCGAGCATGTCATTGAGTACCGCGAGCTCGGCGGTCTGGGAGCTGACGATCGCCTGGGCCAGACGACGCACGTCCTGGTCCCCGACCAGGTCGAGGGCCGCCTGAGCCATGGCCACGCCGCCTTCGTGGTGCGCCACCATGAGCCGCAGGTACAGAACCTCAGCATCGAGCCCTCCCGCCTCGGCGAGCCTGCCCAGGTCCTCATCACTCGCTATCCCGGGCATCACCTCATCGGATCCCGGCCCCCCGGTCGCGTCAGCACCGTCGCCCATGGACCCCATGCCGGAGCCGGGTTCGCTCATCCACTGCATCGGCGCGGCCAGGCTGGCCTGCGGAAGGTCCCACTGCTCCAGCCAGCCGTACATCTGCCCAGCCTGCTGCTGCTGGGTCAGCAGGATGTCCAGCGCCAGGGACCGGACCTCGGGATCCTCCGTGCCGTCGCGCACCATCGTGGACATCTCCACCGCCTGGGCGTGGTGCGCCTGCATGTCGCGGGCGAACCCAGCCTCGGCTGACCCCTCGGCCGGCCGCGAGACCCGCTCGCCTGCGCTGGTGAGGGCCGAACCGGCGACCAGGCCGGCGACGCCCACCACGGCGGCCACCAGGATCACCACCGCAACGGTCGGGAGCCTGCGTGCGCCAGCGCTCTCGCTCATCACGCGTCCACCCCGCCCGTGCACGGCGCACCCGGCTCCGGTGTCTGCTCACCCTGCTGGTACTTGACCAGGAACTGCTCCAGGCGCGGGTCATCCGCGGTTTCCAGCGCCAGCTGGGTCCCCCAGGCGCTGGCCACCACCGGCTCCTCGGGCATGCCATCGAAGGGGCTGAGCAGGACGTACGCGTTGCCCTCAGCCAGCTCGGCGAGCCGCTGCACCTGCTCGGCCGGCAGGTCCGAGCTATAGGTGATCCACACGGCACCGTGCTCCAGGGAATGCACCGCGAGCTCGTTGGCGATCGGCTCGGTGTACGTCCCGCAGTTGGCCCACACGCCCGCGTGGTCACCACCGACGGGCGGCGTCTGCTCGTACCGCACCGGCTGCTGGACATGGCTGGCCGACAGGTCACTGAAGGTCGCAACCCCTTCGATGTCGCCCGATGCTGCCTCAGTGACTTCGGCGGCGCGCCGCTGCTCGCCGACGAGCACGACAGCCGTCGCTCCGATGAGGACCCCGGCCACGAGCACGCTCGTGCCGGTGATGACCGCCGTGCGGCGGCGTTCGGCGCGCCGCTGCTGCTCGCGGATCTCGGCCAACCGGGCAGCGCGTTCGGCCGCTTCGTGCTTACGGGTTGCCATCAGTGGAGGCCTTTCGCTCTTCGACGTCGTTCAAAGGACGGTAGTGTAGCCCGAGATCGTGGACTGCAGGCCTCGCATCAGGTGGTCCCACACCCCGGTGGCCAGCAGCAGACCGGTGGTGATGAGCATGACCGCACCAGCGCGTTTGATCCCCACGGTGTGCCGACGTGCCCACTGGGTCGCCGTCAGTGCCCGCCGCATGCCCAGACCGACCGCGATGAACGGGAGACCGAGCCCGGCGGCGTAGACCGCGGCCAGCGTCGCCCCGCGCCCGGCGCTGGCCTCGGTGAACGCCAAGGTCTGCACCGTGGCGAGGGTCGGGCCCAGGCACGGTGTCCAGCCCAGTCCGAAGGTGACCCCCATCAGCGGGGCGCCGACCAGGCCCGACTTGGGACGCAGCCGCGGCAGCAGCTGGCGCTGGGACCGGGGCAGCCAGCCGGCGAAGACCAGACCCATCACCACGACCACGACGCCCAGGACACGGGTGAGCACCGCTTGCGAGGACTGCAGCGTCGCGCCAAGACCGCCGAAGAGGGCGCCGTAGGCGACGAAGACCGAGGCGAACCCCAGGATGAACAAGGCAGTACCCACCACCACCGGACGTCGCCGCGTCGCGACACCCTCATCGAGCAAGGGGCCGCCAGCGACGTAGGACACGTACCCGGGCACCACGGGCAGCACGCACGGGGACACGAAGGAGATCAGCCCCGCCAGGGCTGCGACGGCCACGGCGGCCAGCATCGGGCCGGTCGCGACCAGGTCTTGGAGCATGCTCACGACGACGTGGCGGGCTCGGCCAGGACCGTGTCCAGCAGGGCGGTCAGGGTCGACTCCTGCACCGCGCCGAGGACGCGCGCCGCCGGCCTCCCGTCACGGTCCAGGAGCAGGGTCACCGGGACCCCGGCTCCGGGGAGGTGATCGGCCAGGCTCAGCAGGGTCTTGCCTTTCCTGTCGTCGATGCTCGGGTAGGTGATCCCGTAGCTGTCCTCGAACGCGATCGCCGCGGCCGGATTGTCGCGCACGTTGACCCCGACGAACCGCACTCCCTGGTTCGCCTATGCAGCCGACGTGGCGGCAAGGATCGGCGCCTCCTCCCGGCACGGCGCACACCACGAACCCCACACGTTGATCACCACGACGTCGCCGCGCCATGCGGCGATGTCGATCGCCTCACCAGTCAGCCCGGTTCCCGACAGTGCCACCGGTCCAGCCCGGTCCTCAGGTGCGTACTCCGTCACCGTCGTGCTGCCCGCCGCCGCCGAGGACCCCTCGAGCGCCGCGCCTTGGCCCGCCGACAGGAAGCCGGTGAGCTGGACCGCCACCACGCCTGCAGTGACGAGGACCAGGACCAGGAGGATCACCCGCGGGCCGGTCAGTGGCCGGCGCGGCCGTGCCCGTGCGGGCGATCCCTGGACCGGAGGTCCGCCGGCCGCGGTCGGCTCATCCACGAGCGGTGATCAGCTCGGACGGCTCCGCCCACAGACTCTCACCCGGTGCGGCGACGCCCAGGGCGTCCAGTAGCGCCGCGCCCTGGGAGGTCAGCCGGCACATGACCAGCTTGCCGTGCCGGCGGGAGGTCACCAGGCCGGCGCGGCGCAGAACGCGCAGGTGGTGCGAGACCAGGTTCGGCGCGGCGCCGACGACCCACGCCAGATCGCAGACGCACAGCTCGGCCCCGAGGGCCAGGGCCGTTGCCGTGCGAAGGCGCACCGGGTCCGCCAGTGCCTTGGCGGTAACGGCCATCGCCTGGGAGCGGTGCGCCTTCGGCAGTGCTGCACGGACCGCCTCGGCGCGCGACACGTCCAGGCACAGCAGGTCGCACCCCTCAGCCGTCATACGGTCATCGTAACGAACGTTGATGTGAGCACCGGCCGCCGATCGTGCTGGTGGCCACTACCGACGCGAGGCCCGCGCGAGTGCCACTCACCCGATCCCGCTCGTGCCGTCCCCGCTCGGTGTTGCGGGTGTCGGGTGGCGCAGGGTGACCAGCACCAGCAAAGCGACGCCGGTGACGATCGCGGTGTCGGCGATGTTGAAGGTCGGGAACCACCTGCTGTGCAGGTAGTCGGTGACCACCCCGTCCCCAGCCCGGTCCACGACGTTCGCGATCGCCCCACCCAGGACCAGGGCGAGGGCAGGCAACCGCCCGCGCGAAAGAGCGGCGCCGGTCCGCCAGGCGACCACACCGACCGCAGCGGTGACGAGCGCGGTGATAGTGAGCACGAGCCAGGTCGGGACGCCAGCCCCGACGGAGAATGCCACCCCCGCGTTGTAGGCCAACCTCAGCTCGACCGGACCCAAAGGGATGACCCGCTCCTGCAGCGAACCCACTGCCCAGGCCTTGACGCCCAGGTCGACAGCGGCCAACGCAGCAGCGCCCAGCCCTGCCGCCAGGCGCCGCCGCGTCGGGCTGGCCAAGCCCCGTTTCTCCTCCCTTGCGGTGCCAGCGGTCACCGCGTAGCCAGCGCCGGACGCTCGACGGCCGCAGCAGTCCCCGTGATGGCCTGCGGCAGTGGGCGAGTGCGGCCGGCGCGGACGCCGTTAGCGATCACTACGACCTCGGCCACCTCGTGCACGAGGACCACGGCGGCCAGGCCCAGGACACCGGTCAGGGCCAGGGGCATGAGCACGATGATGATCGCCAGGGACAGCCCGACGTTCTGCAGCATGATGCGCCTGGCCCTGCGGGCGTGGGCGAACGCCTGGGGCAGGTGACGCAGGTCCTCACCCATGAGCGCGACGTCGGCGGTCTCGATCGCCACGTCGGTGCCCATCGCTCCCATCGCGATGCCGAGGTCGGCGGTCGCCAGCGCGGGGGCGTCGTTGACGCCGTCACCGACCATCGCGGTGCGGCGCTGGGTGCGCAGCTGGGCGACCAGTGCGGCCTTGTCCTCCGGGCGCAGGTCCGCGTGGACCTCGTCGATGCCGACCTCGCGGGCCAGGGCGGTCGCGGTCAGCGTGTTGTCGCCGGTGAGCATGGTGACGTGGTAGCCATCGCGGCGCAGCTGGGCCACGACCTGCGCGGCCTCGGGCCGCAGCTCGTCGCGCACGGCGACCGCGCCGAGCAGCGAGCCGTTCTCCTCGATCAGGACGGCGGTCGCCCCCGCCTGCTGCATCCGCTCCACCTCAGCGGCCAGTGATCCGGCGTGGACCCATCCGGGTCGCCCGAGCCGGGCAGGCCGACCCTCGAACGTCCCGGTCAGGCCCGCACCGGGGACTGCCTCGACGTCGGTGGCGGGGGTGGCCGGGGTTACGGCGGCCAGGATGGCCCGTGCCAGGGGGTGCTCGCTGCGTGCTTCGAGGGCGGCCGCGACCTGCAGGACGCGCTCCTGGGTGCGGCCGGGCGCGGCGACGACGGCCACGACGGTAGGGGCGTTGCGGGTCAGCGTCCCGGTCTTGTCCAGGGCGACCCCGCGGATGGCACCGAGGGCCTCCACGGCCGCGCCGCCCTTGATGAGCACACCCTGCTTGGAGGCGGCCCCGACGGCGGCGACCACGGAGACCGGCACGGAGATCGCCAGGGCGCACGGTGACGCTGCGACGAGCACGACCAGGGCCCGCTCGATCCACGTGCCCGGGTCGCCCAGCAGGCTGCCGACGACGGCGATGAGCGCGGCGGCGATCATCACACCGGGCACTAGCGGCTTGGCGATGCGGTCCGCCAGGCGTTGGGCTTCGCCCTTGCGGGACTGCTCGGCCTCGACGATCCGCACGATCCGCGCCAGGGAGTTGTCCTGCGCGGTGGTGGTCACCTCCACCTCGAGGACGCCGGATCCGTTGATCGACCCCGCGTAGACGTCTTGTCCGGGTCCGGCCTCCACGGGCACCGACTCACCGGTGATGGCTGAGACGTCCAGGGCGGTGCGACCGGTGCGGATGATCCCGTCGGTGGCGACCCGCTCCCCGGGCCTGACCACCATCAGGTCCCCGATGCCCAGCTCACCGGGAGCTACCGTGGTCTCTGCACCGTCGCGCAGCACCGTCGCGGTAGCGGGCACGAGGTTCAGCAGCGCCCTCAGGCCGCGGCGGGTGCGGGCCAGGGAGTACTCCTCCAGGCCCTCGCTGATGGAGAACAAGAACGCCAGCGCGGCCGCCTCGGCGACCTCACCGAGCAGCACCGCGCCGATCGCGGCGATCGTCATCAGGGTCCCGACGCCGATCTTGCCCTTGACCAGTCGCCGGATCGTGCTGGGGACGAACGTCCACGCACCGACCAGCAGCGCCACCCAGTTCAGCACCGTCGCAACGGCGGACTGATCCCTGGACCCTGCGACCAGGCCCGCCAGGAGCAGCACGCCGGCGACGGCGGCGAAGCGGAGCTCGCTGACCTCCCACAGCCGCTCGGCCTCGTGCTCCTCGGCTTCCTCGCCGCCGGGGGTGGTCTCGTCGTCGCTGCAGCCGCAGGCGTCGCTCATCGTGCACTCTCCTTGGCGATCGGGTCAGAGGTGGTGGGACTTGCGTAGGTGGGGCACAAGGCCACAGCGTTGCCGGTCGCGGCCAGCAGGCCCTCGGCCACAGCCAGCAGGTCCAGCAGTTCAGGGCGGGTCAGGTGGTAGACCGACGCGCGTCCCTGCGCGCGGTAGTCGACCAACCCGCAGTCCCGCAGGCAGGCCAGGTGTGAGGACACGGTGGACTGGCTCAGGCCCAGCTCGGTGCACAGGTCCACGACCCGCGCCTCGCCCCTCGCCAGGCGGCGCACCAGCGCCAGGCGCGTCGGGTCGCCCAGGCCTCGGAACAACGCCCCTGCGGGCGCGAGCTCGGCCCGGCCACTTACATCAGGACTTGCGGTGATCATCGGCCTGGGTCGATGCTAGCGCCTATCGGGTGTGGATTCGACCCGGCCGGGCTCCGGAGGCTGCTGTGTCCGATCTATCGGCCGCCCCGGCCACAGCCGCGAGTAGCGCGCGGGCCTCGCACCGCAACCAACCGAAAGGCCCCTCGATGGAACTGGCCGTAGCCGCCCTGCAGGCCGTCGGTCTGTTCCTGGTGACCAACATCGACGACATCATCGTGCTCTCACTGTTCTTCGCCCGCGGCACCGGCGCCCCAGGCACCACCGCCAAGATCATCGCCGGGCAGTACCTCGGCTTCGGCGCCATCCTCATCGCCTCCGTCCTGGTCGCACTCGGCGCCAACGCCTTCCTGCCTGAAGACGCCATCGCCTACTTCGGACTCATACCCCTGCTCCTGGGCCTCTACGCCGCCTGGCGGGCCTGGCGTGGCCGCGACGCCGACGATGACGACCCGGGCAAGGCCGTCGCCGTCTGGACCGTCGCAGCGGTCACCTTCGCCAACGGCGGCGACAACATCGGCGTCTACGTCCCGGTCTTCCTCACCGTCGGCCCCGCCGCGACCGCCGCGTACGCCGTCGTGTTCCTCGCCCTGGTCGCCGTGCTCGTCCTGGCCGCCAGGTACGTCGCCACCCGACGACCCATCGCCGAAGTCCTCGAACGCTGGGAACACGTCCTGTTCCCCCTCGTCCTGATCGGACTGGGCATCGTCATCCTCCTCGAGGGCGGCGCCTTCGGGCTGTAGAGCCGTTGGCCGTTGCCGGTGGCGGCGGAGAAGGTCATCGTCGGCGGGCGATTGCCGGTCACGGTTCTCGGCCGCCCCCTGGCCTGCTGCCGATGCGCGGACGGCGGTCGCGGCTCAGAGGTACCGACAGACGTCGGTCGGGTCGCAGGCCCCCGGGTCAGGTGCGGCGGCGGCGTCTCGCAGCTCGGTGACGTTCTCGCGCAGCGCCTGAAGGTCCGCGATCTGGCGGTCGAGCTGGTGGACGCGGCTGTCGAGCAGCTGGCGGACGTGGTGGCAGGGCGCCGCACCGGCGTCTCGTACGTGCAGCACCTCTCGGATCTGCGCCAGGGTCAGGCCGGCGGCCTGACCACGGCGGATGAAGTTCAGTCGCTGGAGGGTCGCGGGCTCGTAGTCGCGGTAGCCGGTGGTGGTGCGCTCGGGCGCCGGGAGGAGCCCTGCCTGTTCGTAGTAGCGCAGCGTCTTGGTCGTGGTGCCGCTCGCCTGGGCCAGCTCTCCGATACGCACATCGCCTCCAGCTGCCGAGCCTACCGGCCTTGACCTTCCAGTGCGCTAGAAGGTCCAGGCTGGCGCCTGGACCGGGACCGACGACGAAGGGATCTGGTATGAGCGCGGGCTATGACGTGGACCTGGCGGTGGTCGGCTCCGGTGGTGCGGCGATGGCGGCTGCGATCACCGCTCGGCAGGCTGGGCACACCGTGGTCCTGATCGAGCGCGGCGTTCTCGGTGGGACCTGCGTGAACATCGGCTGCGTGCCGTCCAAGACGCTCCTGGCGGCCGCCGGCGCCCGACACTCCGCCCTGACCAATCCCTTCGACGGCGCTCCCACGTCCGCAGGTGGCGTAGACCTACGAGCGCTGGTTCACCAGAAGGACGAGCTCGTCGAGCGCATGCGCAGTACGAAGTACGCCCACGTCGCCGCCGCCCATGGGTTCGAGGTCGTGCCTGGGCACGCCAGGTTCCTCGATCGCGACACGCTCGCGGTCGACGGCAAGCCGCTGCGCGCCCAGGCGTACGTGGTGGCCACCGGGGCCGCGCCGGCGGTGCCCGAGCTGGCGGGTCTGGACAGCGTGGACTGGTTGACGTCGACGACGGCCATGGAACTCGAGCAGGTGCCGAGGTCCCTGGTGGTGATCGGTGGCGGCTACGTCGGGCTCGAGCAGGCGCAGCTCTTGGCCCGTCTCGGTGCGAGGGTGTCCCTGGTCGGGCGCGTGGCCCCCCGGGCCGAGCCGGAGCTGGCCGAACCCCTGCGTGCGGTCTTTGCCGAGGACGGCATCGGTGTCCTCGAGGAGCACGCCGTCGCCGTCTCGGTCGACGGAGGCGAGGTCGTCGTACGGGCCGCCTCGGGTGCTGCCGTCCGCGCAGAACGGCTGCTGATCGCCACCGGTCGCACGGCCCGCACCGACGGGCTGGGGCTCGCCGCAGCCGGCGTCGACGTCGACGAGCGGGGTTTCGTCGTCACGGATGAGTTCCAGCGCACGACCAACCCGCGCGTCTACGCCGCAGGCGACGTGTCCGGTGCCCCGCAGTACGTCTACGTCGCCGCCGCCGCAGGCCGCGCCGCCGCCACCAACGCACTGACCGGCCCGGACGGTCCTGGGGCGCGGGTCGACTACACCGGCCTGCCCACCGTGGTCTTCACCAACCCCCAGCTCGCCTCGGCCGGGCTGAGCGAGAAGGAGACCCTCGAGCGCGGCCACGACTGCAGGTCCCGAGTACTGAACCTCTCAGAGGTCCCGCGTGCCATGGTCAACCGCGACACCCGAGGGGCCGTGAAGATCGTCGCCGACGCCACAACAGGCAACGTCCTGGGGGGTGCACGCCCTCGCCGACGGTGCCGGCGAGATCATGCTCGCCGCGACCTACGCCATCAGAACCGGCATGACGGTCGACGACCTCGCAGACACCTGGGCGCCCTACCTGACCATGGCCGAGAGCCTGCGGATCGCCGCAAGCTGGGCGGATTCAACTGGTCGTCGCAACACCTTGATTGGGAGGTGTGTGATGGTGCGTCGTCAGCAGGATGCAGATCGAGCGATCAGGCCCAAGTTGAGGTCTCCTGGTCATCCGAAGTTCCAACGCCACGTCGAGGCTGCGTTTTGGGTCGAGATCGCCAAGGGGCTGATGCCGATCGAGGCTGCTGCGGTTGTCGGCGTGGCGCCCGCGGTCGCGCAGCGGTGGTTCCGCCACGCTGGCGGTATGCCGCCATTCGACATCGCGTGGAAGCCTTCGGGCAGGTATCTGTCGTTTCCTGAACGTGAGGAGATTGCGTTGCTGCATGTCCAGGGCAAGGGCGTTCGCGAGATCGCTCGCACCATCGGACGTGACCCGGGGACGATCTCGCGTGAGCTGCGCCGCAACGCCGCCACGCGCTCGGACTCGAGTGGCTATCGGGCGTCGGTCGCGCAGTGGAAGGCCGACATGGCGGCCAAGCGACCCAAGGTAGCGAAGCTCGTCGCGAACCCGCGCCTTCGCGCCTACGTCGAGGAGCGTTTGAATGGCCAGATCTGTCTGCCGGACGGAACGATCGTGCCAGGTCCGCCACCGCCTCGCTTCACCGGCTTGGGCAAGCCCCACCGCAAGGACCGCGCCTGGACCAGGGCGTGGAGCCCCGAGCAGATCTCGCACCGCCTCAAGGTCGACTTCCCCGATGATGTCTCCATGCGCATCAGCCACGAAGCGATCTACCAGTCGCTCTACATCGAGGGCCGCGGTGCGCTGAAGCGTGAGCTGGTGTGGTGCCTGCGCACGGGGCGCGCGCTGCGAATGCCACGTGAGCGCTCAAGGCGCAAGACGTGGGCCCACGTCACACCCGAGACGCTGATCAGTGAACGACCCGCCGAGGCTGACGACCGCGCAGTTCCCGGCCACTGGGAAGGAGATCTTCTCATTGGGCTGGAGCGTTCCGCGATAGGCACCGTCGTAGAGCGCAAGACACGCGTCACGATGCTCGTACACCTTCCTCGCGAGGAGGGCTACCGGCACAAGGCCACCCCGAAGAACGGCCCGGCGCTGGCCGGCTATGGCGCGATCACGATGGCGAAGGCGCTGACGAACACGATGTCGACCCTGCCGACGGAGCTGGCCCGGTCGCTGACCTGGGATCGCGGCAAGGAGATGTCCGCACACGCGCAGTTCAAGGTCGCGACCGGCATCCCGGTGTTTTTCGCGGACCCGCAGTCACCGTGGCAGCGCGGCACGAATGAGAACACCAACGGGCTGCTACGCCAGTACTTTCCCAAAGGCACGGACCTGTCGCGCTGGTCCGCCGAGGAACTCGCCGCCGTCGCTCACGCCATCAACACCCGACCCCGCAAGACCCTCGGCTGGAAGACCCCGGCCGAAGCCTTCAACGAGCAGCTACTGTTGCTTCAACAAGGCGGTGTTGCATCGACCGGTTGAACCTGGTCTGTTCCGCAACCATTTGCCGACGTCCTGCTGCGCCTGACCGGTCCAGCGCCCTCGACGCCACCGCTGTCATTCCGGCCGCGCTATGTGCTGACCGCACCAAACCCGGCACTGTCGCCCGCGACCCGGATGCTGTGGCCAGCTTCGGCCCCATGCCGCCGAGCTCAGCCACACACCCGGCTCTACACCTGGCGGCGGCTGGGCGCTCTGGGCCGCCCGCCGCTCCGCGCTGAGCCGAACCAGGCGCTGGCGCCGACCGTCTCACGCCACCGCCGGAAACGAACGATTCCGCTACACGCGCCGGAGGGCCGGGCGGCGCGCGTCGTCGACGAGGCGCCTGATGTAGCGGAACTGCGTGCCGAAAACTACGGCGCGATACTTCCCGTGTCGGACGGGTTTCGCTACGGTCGACGCGTGGGGCATCTCCTGGGGTACGCGCGCGTGTCGACAACCGATCAGGACGCGTCGCTGCAGGTCGATGCGCTGACCAAGGCCGGGTGCTACCGGGTGTTCGTCGACACCGGCTCCGGGTCGCTGCAGCACCGGCCGGAGCTGGACAAGCTGCTGGACCAGCTGCGCCCGGGGGACACCCTGGTGGTGTGGCGGCTGGACCGGCTCGGCCGGTCGATCCGCCACCTGATCGACCAGCTGCAGGTCCTGGCCGACCGCGGCGTGGGGTTCCGGTCGTTGCAGGAGACCATCGACACCACCTCCCCAGGCGGACGGTTGGTGTTTCACGTCTTCGCGGCACTGGCCGAGTTCGAGCGCGACCTGATCCGAGAGCGCACCAACGCCGGCCTGGCGGCCGCTCGTGCTCGGGGCCGCAGCGGTGGGCGGCCGTCGGCGTTGTCCGCGGACCAGGTCCGGGCGGCCCGACGGATGTATGAGCAGAAGGACATGACCGTCGCCCAGATCGGGCAGGTGCTCGGCGTCTCCCGCACCACCATCTACCGGGCCCTGAACCGCGCGCCCGCCGCAGCGGCCCCGTCACGACGAGCCACGAGCGCCGTGTAGGCCGGCCGTGGACGCGGACGGGCGGTGGCGGATCCTGCGGCTGCATGTCGAGGACCAGGTCCCGCTCGCCGCGCTGGCCCGTCACCACGGCCTGGGAGTGCGCACGCTGGAACGCTGGCATGCCCGCTACCGCGCCGGCGGCCTGTCGGCCCTGGGCCGAGTGCCGCGGGCGGACGCGGGCGGGCATCACCTGCCGGCGGACCTCATCGCGCTAATCGAAGGGCTCGGGCTGACCCGGCCCCGCCCACCGATCGCCGCGATCCACCGGACGGTGGTGAAGGTCTGCGCCGGCACCGCGTGGCCGGTCCCGTCCTACGGCGTCGTCCGGTCGATCATCACCGCCCTGGACCCCGGCATGGTCACCCTCGCCCTCGAGGGAGCAGGCTCCTACCGGGACAAGTACGAGCTCGCGTTGCGGCGGACGGCCGACCGCCCCAACGCGATGTGGCAGGCCGACCACACCTTGCTGGACATCGTGCTCGTCGGCACGGACGGCAAGCCGGCCCGGCCGTGGCTGACCGTCGTGATGGACGACTGCTCCCGCGCGATCTGCGGCTACACGGTCTTCTTCGGTGCGCCGTCAACGATGCACACCGCCCTGGCGCTACGGCAGGCGATCTGGCCCAAGGCCGACCCCCGGTGGCCGATGTGCGGCATCCCCGACCTGTTGTACGTCGACCACGGGTCGGACTTCACCAGCGACCACCTGGCCCGCACCGCCGTCGACCTGCACATCCGCCTGATCCACTCCGCCGTCGCGCGACCCCAAGGGCGAGGCAAGGTCAAGCGCTTCTTCGGCACGGTCAACACCGAGCTGCTCACCACCCTGCCCGGACACCTCCACAGCGGCGCGGAGCGCTGGCCCGCGCCAGCCCTGTCCTTGGCTGACCTCGACGCCGCCGTCGGGGCGTTCGTCCTGGACTACAACGACCGCGCCCACGGCGAGCTCGGCGTCTCGCCGCGGTCGGCGTGGATCGCCGACGGCTGGCTGCCACGCCTTCCCGACAGCCTCCAGGCGCTGGACGGGCTGCTGCTGACCGTGGCCCGATCCAGGACGGTGCGCCGCGACGGCATCCACTTCCAAGGCATGCGCTACGTCTCACCGACCCTCGCCGGCTTCGTCGGCCGCCCCGTGGTCATCCGCTACGACCCCAGAGACATCACCGAGATCCGCGTCTTCGACCACGACCAGTTCCTGTGCACCGCCGTCGATCAGGAACACCACGCCAAGCAGATCAGCCTCAAGGACGTCCAGGCCGCCCGCAACGCCCGTCGCCGCGCCCTGCGCCGAGGCATCAACGAGCGGATCGCCGTCGTCGCCGCCCACACCCCCGACGCCCCTGCCAGGCCCGTGCCGCCGCGCGTGCCGACCGTGGCGCGGCTCAAGGTCTACAAGGAGGACCTCAGGTGAGCGAACGCTTCATCGTCACCAAGGAGCACCGCCGCTTCACCGAGTTCGCCGACTCCGTCCGGCGCGGGCGCACCATCGGGCTGTGCTTCGGGCCGGCCGGGGTCGGCAAGACCGTCTCCGCGCGCCGCTACGCCCACTGGGACCAAGCCCACGAGCTGCTCACCGACTGGGGCCCGCGCTGCGATGACGACGCCAAGATCTACGCCGCGCTGGCCAAGAACCGCACCGCCCTGTACACCCCCGGGGTCCTGACCACCCCGCGGCTGCTGCGCGAGGACCTGGACCGGATCATCACGCGCACCAGCATCTGCATCCAGCAGCACGTCGAAGCCCCCGACCGCATCCCCTTGGACCGGTGGGGCACCCGGCGCACCACCAACTACGTCCAGCTCGTCATCGTCGACGAGTCCGAACGCCTGAGCCCCACCGCGCTCGAGCTCCTACGGGACCGCTACGACCGCGACCAGATCGCCCTGATCCTCATCGGCATGCCCGGGCTGGAGAAGCAGTTCAGCCACTACCCCCAGTTCTACAGCCGCGTCGGCTTCGCCCACCAGTACCGGCCCCTGAGCACCGACGAGATGCTCTTCGTCCTCCAACGCCACTGGCGCTCCCTGGGCAAGACCCTCAACCCCGACGACTTCACCGACGCCCAGACCATCGCCGCGATCAGCCGCATCACCCGCGGCAACTTCCGCCTCCTGGAGCGACTCTTCCCCCAGATCGAACGCGTCCTGAAGATCAACGAGCTGCAGACCATCACCAACGACGTCGTCGAAGCCGCCGCCAGCACCCTCGTCATCGGAGTCAACTAACCGTGCCCCTGAGCGGCTGAAGACCGCCGCCACTCACCGGAGAAAGTCACAGCCCCCGCGACCCGTCGCCACGGGAGGTGCTCAGTGCCCGAAATCGCTCGTTCTGGGCACTCAGCACCTCACAGAGCGCTGGCCTGAGAGCGTTTCACCTGCTATGCATGGCGATATGCGCCTCCTGCTGCCGCTGTTCTACATCGCCCTCACGGTGTACGCGCTCGCGGACATCGTCCAGCAGCCCTCGGAGAACCCTCACCACCTGCCCAAGGTGGGGTGGATCCTGCTTGTGGTGTTCGTGCCGTACATCGGCGCCGGCGCGTGGCTGCTCGTCAAGTACCTCGACGGCCCACAGCGGCGGCCGCTGCCGCCGACTCCGCTCGCGCCGGACGACGACCCGGCCTACCGCGTGTGGCTGAACGAACAGGAGCGGCGACGCTCGCTCGGAGGCGAGTAGCGGGCGCCCGGCCGATGCTGGGCACCAGTCCGGCGCGCGGTCCACCGGCTCGCGAGGTGCTCAGTGCCCGAAATCGCTCGTTCTGGGCACTCAACACCTCACAGACCGCTGGGGCAGGCCCCGGAACGATGTCTGACGAGGCGTGCGCACGAACGCACAGCACACT
Source organism: Demequina sediminis (assembly GCF_039545075.1). Taxonomy (NCBI): domain Bacteria; kingdom Bacillati; phylum Actinomycetota; class Actinomycetes; order Micrococcales; family Demequinaceae; genus Demequina; species Demequina sediminis. Next base: position 55,690 of record NZ_BAABRR010000003.1, read on the forward strand.
AGGTTGGGCACATGCTTCTCTCGGACAGGGACATCCGCGCTGAGATCGCCACGGGCAGGGTCGCCCTCGAACCCTGGGACCCCGAGATGATCCAGCCCTCGTCGATCGACGTGCGCCTCGACCGCTACTTCCGCGTGTTCGACAACCACAAGTACGCCGCGATCGATCCCGCTGCCGAACAGCCCGAGCTCACGCGGCTGGTCGACATCAACGACGGCCCGTTCGTGCTCCACCCCGGCGAGTTCGTGCTGGGTTCGACGTATGAGTCGGTGACGCTGCCCGACGACATCGCCGCGCGCCTCGAGGGCAAGTCCTCGCTGGGACGCCTCGGCCTGCTCACGCACTCGACCGCCGGCTTCATCGACCCTGGCTTCGAGGGCAACGTCACCCTCGAGCTGTCGAACACCGCGACGCTGCCCATCAACCTGTGGCCGGGCATGAAGATTGGCCAGCTGTGCTTCTTCCGGCTGTCCTCACCCGCCGAGCACCCCTATGGGTCGGACAAGTACGGGTCGCGCTACAAGGGCCAGCGCGGGCCCACGGCGTCGAAGAGCTACCAGAGCTTCCACCGCATCGACGTGTAGGCGGTGTCGGCCTGATCACACGATTGCGGCACGCGGTCGCATCTGTCCCTACACTCGGCTGAAACGCCTATCCATCAGGGGGGACGATGCCCGACGAGCAAAGCGGCGAGCTCGGCGACAACGCGCAGAATGTGTCGGCCACCGAGGGCTTTGCCAGCCCCGACTCAACGGCAGCGCCCGAGAGTCCTGCGGCGATCCCTCCGGGGTGGTATCCGGACCCGAGCGGCGGCGCTCAGCAGCGCTGGTGGAACGGTGCGACGTGGACCGAGCATGTGGCACCGCACGGCGCGCAGCACGCCACTTCCGTGACCGGGCCCGCGCCCAGCAAGAAGCGGCTCCCCACCCTCGCGATCGTCGGAATCGTGGTGGGCGGGATCGTGGTGGGCGGTGGCCTCCTGACCGGCGTCGTGCTTGCCACGACCGAACTCGCAGACTCGATCGAGGCGGACGTTCGCGCAGGCGGCGCAGATTCTCCGGCCGCGACCTCGACCGCAGAGGCGTCCGAGGCGCCCGTCACGAACGTGCCGTCCGAGCCCATCATGGCGGTTCCGGACGGGTGGGCTCGCACGTCCATTCTCAACGGCAGCGGCACCATCGCGTACAACCCCGAGTGGGAGGACGTGTCTGACTATTTGGGCGCCGATCTCATCGAGCAAGAGGCCCTTGACAGCGGTTTCGAGCTCTCGGTCGACGGGGCGTGGGGCCTGCGAGGGGACATCGAGACCGGCATGTCAATGGTCGCCGTGCACACCATGCCGGATGTGGGCGGCCCCAGCTCGGCGCGGATCGAGGCTCAGGCCTTCGTCAAGGGCGCCACCATAGGCGTCGAGGATGTCGAGATCTTCTCGGAGGGCCCCGTCACCACGTCGCACGGACACGAGGCATACCAAATCGAGCTCGGGTTCCCCTACTACGGCGAGCAGCTCACGTACACCGTGGCCGTGATCGTCAGCGGGCACAGCCAGGTGATCGTGTACGCCAGTGGCAGCGAGACACTCGGCTCGGGGATCGACGAGCTCGAGCTGATGCTGGATTCGGTCTGGATCAACTGACCCCACCACCCCTCGCGTCACCGCCGCGTCGCGGACCCGCGCTATTCTGACGGGACACGACAGGGGAGCGCTTCCCATCGCCGATGCTCGCATCGGCCTGGGCCCAGGGCGCTGAGAGTGCGGAACCGCCGCAGACCCTCGAACCTGATCCGGCTCGCACCGGCGTAGGGAGTCGAGTCTCGTCCCCTCCTTTCCGGGAGGAAACCATGCGTCACTCACGCACCGCGGCCATGGCCGCCATCACCATCTCTACCCTCGCACTCGCCGCCTGCACGGGCGGCGGCGACACCGAGGCATCGTCCTCACCGACGCCCGTCGCGACGGACGCCTCGACGGCCCCCGCCGCCGCCACGGGAACCGTCACGGTCGTCACCCACGACAGCTTCGCCGTGCCGGACGACGTCCTCGCGGACTTCGAGGCTTCCTCGGGCCTCGACGTCGAGTTCGCCGCGCCGGGCGACGCGGGCACCCTGGTCAACCAGCTGGTGCTCACCAAGGACGCCCCGCTGGGCGACGTGGTCTACGGCGTCGACAACACGTTCGCGTCGCGCGCGATCGAGGCCGGCGTGCTCGCCTCGTACGCCCCGACCGCGCCCGCGGCGGCCGACGCGGCGGAGTACGCGATCCCGGGGGCTGAGGACCTCCTCACCGCGGTCGACTTCTCCGACGTGTGCCTCAACTACGATCTCGCCCCCTTCGAGGAGGGACTGCCGGTTCCCACCAGCCTGGGAGACCTCGCCGACCCGATGTACGCGGGACTCGTCTCCGTCCCCAACCCTGCGACCTCCTCCCCCGGCCTCGCGTTCATGCTGGCGACCGTCGCGGAGCTGGGCGACGACTGGCTGGGCTGGTGGGAGGCCATGCGCGCCAACGAGGTGCGGGTGACGTCCTCGTGGTCGGACACGTACTACACGGACTTCTCCGCCCCCAACTACGGCGGCGACTTCCCGATCGTGCTGAGCTACGCGTCCTCGCCCCCGTTCGAGGTGATCGACGGGGAGCCCACGACCGCGGCGCTGCTCGACACGTGCTTCCGGCAGGTCGAGTACGCGGGCGTCCTCGAGGGGGCCGAGAACCCCGCTGGCGCACAGGCCGTCGTCGAGTGGATGCTGTCCGACGAGTTCCAGGCCGCGCTGCCCGAGAACATGTACGTCTACCCGGTGTCGACGTCCGTCGAGGTGCCCGCCGAGTGGGCGCAGTACGCCCCGCTCGCCGACGAGCCCCTCACGCTCGACCCCGCCGAGATCGACGCGAACCGCGACCAGTGGATCGAGGCCTGGACGGCCACGGTCCTCGACTGACCGCGACCCGTCACCCGAGCCCTCCGCGATGTCGCCCTCGGCCGCGAGCACCCGCCTGTGGTGGGTGCTCGCGGCCGTGCCCGTCGCGTTCCTGACCCTGTTCTTCCTGTGGCCGGTGGGGGCGGTGCTCGCGAGGGGCCTGCTCGAGGCGGACGCGGGAACCGGTTCGGGCATCGCCGCTGCGCTCGAGGTGCTCACCCGCGAGCGCACCGTACGCGCGATCCTCACCACCGTGGGCCTCGCTCTCGCGGGCACGGCGGGCTCACTCGGCCTCGGCCTGCCCGCGGCATGGGCCCTGTCCCGCTTCCGCTGGCGGGGCGCGCGCACCGTGCGCGCCCTGGTCACGGTGCCCTTCGTGCTGCCGACCATCGTGGTCGCCGCCGCCTTCTCCGCCCTGCTGTCGCGCTCGGGACTGCTCGGCGCGTGGGGACTCGACCAGAGCGCGCTCGCGATCGTTGCCGCCCTGGTCTTCTTCAACGTTTCTGTGGTCGTGAGGATCGTCGGCGGCGCGTGGGAGTCCCTCTCCCCGCGCATGGCCGATGCCGCGCGCACCCTGGGCGCTGGCCGCGCCACGGCGTGGTGGAGGGTGACGATGCCCGCCTTGCGTCCCGCGATCACGTCCGCCGCGGCGGTGGTCTTCCTGTTCTGCTCGACCTCCTTCGCGCTGGTGCTGATCCTGGGCGGCAGCCGGATCCGCACCGTCGAGACCGAGATCTACCTCCAGGTCAACCAGTTCCTCGACCTGCGTGCGGCCTCGGTGCTCGCGCTGGTCCAGGTGGTGTTCGTGGGGCTCGCGCTGCTGGTGAGCGCGCGCGTGCGTCCGCGTCGCGCGGCGACCGCCGTCGAGCGCGCGCGGGCGCCCCGGCGCGCGGAGTGGGTGGGAATCGCCGCCGCGCTCACGCCGGTCTTCCTGCTCCTCGCCGCCCCGGTGTACGCGCTCGTGGAGAGGTCGCTGCGGACCGCGGACGGCTACGGACTCGACCACTACGCGGCGCTATTTGGCGAGCCGCCCGCGCGGTCGACGCTGCCGGTGCCGGTGTGGGAAGCCGCCGTGAACTCGCTCGTCTCCGCGGTCGTGGCGACCGCGATCGCCGGCGTGATCGGGGTGCTGACCGCGCACCTGGTCGCGGCGCGCACGCGCCGCGCGGGATTGCTCGAGGCGCTCGTGATGCTGCCCTTGGGCGTCTCGGCGGTCGTGGTCGGCCTTGGCCTGCTGCTCACGCTGAACCGCAACGTGCTGGGCGTCGACCTGCGCGCCTCGTGGTGGCTGGTGCCCATCGCGCAGGCGATGGTCGCGCTGCCGCTCATGGTGCGCGCGCTGGTGCCCGCGGCGCGCGCGATCGACCCCGGCCTGCGCGCCGCCGCCGCCACGCTGGGCGCGAGCCCCTGGCGGGTGTGGCTGCGCGTCGACGCGCCGCTGCTGCGCTCGGCCACCGGGGCATCGGTCGCGTTTGCCTTCGCGATCGCGATGGGTGAGTTTGGCGCCACCGCGTTTGTCGCCCGCCCCGACCGGCCCACGCTTCCGACCGCGATCGGTCGCCTGCTGTCACGACCAGGACTGGAGAATGTAGGAATGGCCTTTGCCGCATCGGTCCTGTTGGCCGCCGTGACGGCGGCAGTCATGCTCGCATCGGAGCGCCTGCGCACCACCGTGGGAGCGGAGCTATGAACAGCGCCCCCCGAACGGGCCTCGAGGTCCGCGGCCTGCGCGTGGTCTACCCCGGTCAGCCCCCCGTCGAGGCGGTGCGGGGTGTCGATCTCACGATCTCGACCGGCGAGGTGGTGGCACTGCTGGGCCCCTCGGGGTGCGGAAAGTCCTCCCTGCTCAGTGCCGTGGTGGGCGTGATCGAGCCCGCGGGGGGAAGCGTCGCGTGGGACGGCGAGGACCTCACGCGCATGCCGGTCCACCGCCGCGGCTTCGGGCTGGTCTTCCAGGACGGACAGCTCTTCCCGCACCTCAGCGTGGGGGCGAACATCGCGTTCGGCCTCGAGATGGCCGGGATGGGGCGCGCCGCACGGACCGCACGCGTCGCCGACCTCCTGGACATGGTCGGCCTCGCCGGCCTCGGGGATCGCGGCGTGACGGAACTCTCGGGAGGCCAGCGTCAGCGGGTGGCGCTCGCGCGCTCGCTCGCACCGCGGCCCCGCCTGCTCGCGCTCGACGAGCCGCTGTCCTCCCTCGACGCGAACCTGCGCGCGCGACTCGCCGTCGAGGTGCGCGACATCCTGCACGCCGAGGGAACCACGGGCCTGGTGGTGACGCACGATCCCGCAGAGGCGCAGGTCATGGCGCACCGCGTGCTGCGGATGAGCGACGGGCACCTCCTGTAGGCGCGCGGTTGCGCCGAGAGTCGCGTGTCGAGGCGCGGCCTCAGCAGTCGCACGCGATGCGCACGCCCGCCACCGGCACCGGCGCGGTGAGAGGGTCGACGGGAAGAGTCGCGTCGACCGTGGTCGAGGCCCCTGCCGCGTCGCGCTCGACGCGATCCACGGGGAATCCCTCGCGCGCCCAATACTCGAAGCCGCCGATCATCTCGCGGACCTCGTAGCCCAGCTCCGTGATGATGAGGCCGGCGCGCGTGGCGCCGTTGCATCCTGGCCCCCAGCAGTACACGACGAACCGGGTGCCTGCGGGGTAGTCGGCCGGGATCCGCGCCGCCATGTCCGGCTTCGGCAGGTGCACTGCGCCGCGCGCGTGCCCCTGCTCCCATGCCTCGGCGCTGCGCGTGTCGATCAGCACGAAGCCGGGGGCGCCAGACTCGAGCGCCGCGTGCACGTCGGAGACGTCGGTCTCATGCGCGAGCTTGGCGGCAAAGTGTGCGCGGGCGGCGGCGAGCGCGGAAGCGGGGATCATGACGCGAGCCTAGGGACCACGGCCGGGGCCAGTCGAGTGTCGGGCGGCACCGGCGTGAGCGAGCAAGCGAATTCTCGGAACTTGAGCAGAGTTCGCTCAACTTTGCCTCGTTCCGCTTGACACGATTTGCGCGCCCGCCGTAAGTTGAGTGTTGGTCGCTCAAGTCCCGAGCGAAGTCGATCACGCGGCAACGGCCGCGACTGGAGGAAGAACACCATGGCACGAGCAGTAGGCATCGACCTCGGCACCACCAACTCGGTGGTCGCGGTCCTTGAGGGCGGCGAGCCCACCGTCATCGCAAACGCCGAGGGCGCCCGCACCACCCCGTCGGTGGTCGCGTTCTCGAAGACCGGCGAGGTCCTCGTGGGCGAGATCGCCAAGCGTCAGGCGGTCACCAACGTCGACCGCACCATCGCGTCCGTCAAGCGCCACATGGGCACGGACTGGTCGACGGAGATCGACGACAAGAAGTACAACGCGCAGGAGATCTCCGCGCGCATCCTCGGCAAGCTCAAGCGCGACGCCGAGGAGTACCTGGGCGAGAAGGTGACCGATGCGGTCATCACGGTGCCGGCCTACTTCAACGACGCCGAGCGCCAGGCGACCAAGGACGCGGGCACCATCGCGGGCCTCAACGTCCTGCGCATCGTCAACGAGCCCACCGCCGCGGCACTCGCCTACGGCCTCGACAAGGGCAAGGAGGACGAGCACATCCTCGTCTTCGACCTGGGAGGCGGCACGTTCGACGTGTCCCTGCTCGAGGTGGGTAAGGACGAGGACGACTTCTCGACCATCCAGGTGCGTGCCACCGCGGGCGACAACCGGCTCGGCGGCGACGACTGGGACCAGCGAATCGTCGACCACCTCATCAAGGAGGTCAAGAACGCCGAGGGCGTGGACCTCTCGAAGGACCGTTCCGCGGTGCAGCGTCTCCGCGAGGCCGCCGAGCAGGCCAAGAAGGAGCTGAGCTCGGCGCAGCAGACCACGATCTCGCTGCAGTACCTCAGCATCGGCGAGAACGGCCCCGTGCACCTCGACACCAAGCTCACGCGCGCGCAGTTCCAGCAGATGACGCAGGACCTGCTCGAGCGCACCAAGGCGCCGTTCCACCAGGTCATCAAGGACGCGGGCATCAAGCTGTCCGAGATCGACCACGTGCTGCTCGTCGGCGGCTCGACCCGCATGCCCGCGGTCACCGATGTCGTCAAGGAACTCACCGGCGGCAAGGAGCCCAACAAGGGCGTCAACCCCGACGAGGTCGTCGCCGTGGGTGCGGCGCTCCAGGCGGGCGTCATCAAGGGTGAGCGCAAGGACGTCCTGCTCATCGACGTCACCCCGCTGAGCCTCGGCATCGAGACCAAGGGCGGCGTGATGACCACGCTGATCGAGCGCAATACCGCGATCCCGACCAAGTCCTCCGAAGTGTTCTCGACCGCCGAGGACAACCAGCCCTCGGTGCTGATCCAGGTGTACCAGGGCGAGCGTCAGTTCGCGCGCGACAACAAGCTGCTCGGCACCTTCGAGCTGGCCGGCATCGCGCCCGCACCCCGCGGCGTGCCGCAGATCGAGGTCACGTTCGACATCGACGCCAACGGCATCGTCCACGTCCACGCCAAGGACCGCGGCACGGGCAAGGAGCACTCGATCACCGTGTCGGGCGGCTCGGCACTGTCGAAGGAAGACATCGAGCGGATGGTCAAGGACGCCGAGGAGCACGCGGAGGAGGACAAGCAGCGCCGCGAGGCCGCCGAGACCCGCAACAACGCCGAGACCTTCGCGTACTCGACCGAGAAGATCCTGGCGGACAACGAGGACAAGGTGCCCGCCGAGGTTGCCGAGGACGTCAAGACCGCGATCGCCGACGTGAAGACCGCGCTCGAGGGCGACGACATCGACGACATCAAGGCGAAGCACGAGACCCTGGTCGAGAAGGCCCAGAAGATCGGCGAGGCCGTGTACGCGGCCCAGCAGTCCGAGTCCGTGAACGTCGACCCCGACTCGGCCGCGCGCACCGCGACCGGCCAGGGCGCCGACGACGACGTGGTCGACGCCGAGATCGTCGACGACGAGGACAACAAGAAGTAAGGACGATGGCGGGCGTGCGGGCCGTGCACCATGTGCACCGGGCCGCCGCCCGCCCTCGCCGCTTCACGGAAGGGCAGCCATGACCGACAACCAGAACCCCACCCCCGACGAGGGCGCCGAGGCCGAGGCCGAGCGCATCCTCGCCGACGCCGCCGCGAACCTCTCCGGGGCATCGTTCCTCGACGAGAACCGCGACGGCATCGACGACCTCAGCACGGACGAGGCCGGTGCGGACGACGCGCTCGACGCGGCCTACGCCAAGGCGGCGGAGCACCTCGCCGACCTTCAGCGGCTCCAGGCCGAGTACGTCAACTACCGCAAGCGGGTCGACCGAGACCGCGAGCTCATCGCGATCAACGCGACCGCGAAGGCGATCGAGGCGCTCATCCCCGTGCTCGACGACCTCGCCGCGGCACGCGAGCACGGCGACCTGGCCGAGGGCCCGTTCGCGGCCATCGCGGACAAGCTCGAGTCGACCCTCGGCCGGCTCGGCTGGTCCTCGTTCGGCGCACCCGGCGACGGGTTCGACCCGCAGCTGCACGAGGCCCTCATGTCGCAGCCCAGCACCGAGGTCACCGAGCCGACCATCCAGCACGTCGCACAGCCGGGCCACAAGGTGGGCGAGCGCATCGTCCGCCCGGCGCGTGTGATCGTCGCCCAGCCCGAGTAACCACCAGCCGAAAGGAGGCGCCATGACGAGCCAGGACTGGTTCACCAAGGACTTCTACGCGACGCTCGGCGTCTCCAAGGACGCCGGCCCGGACGAGGTCAAGAAGGCCTATCGCAAGCTCGCGAAGGACCTTCACCCTGACCGCAACCCCGGCGACGCCGCCTCCGAGCGCCGCTTCAAGGACGTGGGCGAGGCGTATGCCGTGCTGTCCGACCCCGAGCAGCGCAAGCAGTACGACGCGATCCGCGCCATGGGCGCGGGGGGCGCGCGCTTCCAGGCCGGTGGAGGCGGCGGCACGGGGGGCTTCGAGGACATCTTGGGAGGGATGTTCGGCGGCGGCGCGTACCCCGGAGGCGGCAACGTCCGCTTCCAGACGGGAGGCGCGGGGGGCTTCGAGGACATCCTGGGAGGGATGTTCGGCGGGGGCCGTGCGCGTGGACCGCAGAAGGGCAGCGACCTCGCCGCCGCGGTTGAGGTGTCCTTCCGCCAGGCCGCGGAGGGCGCCACCGTCCAGTTGGGTCTCGACGGCAGCCGCGTCTCGACGCGACTGCCCGTCGGGGTCAAGGACGGCCAGCGCATCCGTGTGGCGGGCAAGGGCCGGCCGGGCGGCAACGGCGGCCCGCCGGGCGACCTGCTGCTGACGGTGCACGTCCAGCCCCACCCGGTCTTCACCGCCGACGGCCTGAACCTCAGGGTCAAGCTGCCCGTGCGGTTCGACGAGGCCGCCCTGGGTGCCCAGGTAGACGTGCCGACGCTCACCGGCGAGAAGGTCCGCGTCAAGGTGCCGGGCGGAACGCAGTCGGGGACGACCCTACGCGTCAAGGGGCGCGGCCTGACGTCGAAGAAGGGCACCGGCGATCTGCTAGTCACCGTCGAGGTCGCCGTGCCCAGGAAGCTCTCGCGAGAAGCGAAGCGCGCGGTTGAGGCACTCAGGGAGGCCACGTCGGGCGAGGACCCGCGCGCAGACCTGTACCGCGACGCGACCAGGTAGGAAGCAGGAACGATGCCCGCTAGCGTGGGCGCGAAGGAGGTGCACGGTGGAGCAGCCAGACGTTGACGAGCCAGTGTTCCTCATCTCCGCTGCCGCGGAGCTGGCCGGAATGCACGCGCAAACCTTGCGTCAATACGACCGGCTCGGCCTGGTGGTGCCGCGCAGGCGGCCAGGCGGCGGCCGCAGGTACTCGCTCCGTGACGTGGCCGTGCTGCGCGAGGTGCAGCGGATGAGCCAGGAGGAGGGCATCAACCTGGCCGGCATCGCGCGCATCCTCACCCTCACGCGCCGCGTGCAACAGCTCGAGCACGAGGTCGAGCGCCTGCGTCCGCGCGCGGATACCGGATCGCGCGTCTTCACGACCGGTCCCACCGGCAACGTCGTGATCGTCGAACGCGGGCGCCGGGCGCGGCGCGACGAGGGCCGCGCGGTCGTGGTCTGGACGGGCAGGCGAACCTAGTTCGCGACCCCGCGGGCGTCGACCGCGAGCGCGACGTCGACCGCCGCGGCGTAGTCGGAGAAGGGCTCGTCGCTCATCGCGTGCGTGCGCCGCAGCAACTCGAGGCTCACATGACCATGCAAGGTGGCCCACATGCGAGCCGCCGCCTCGTGCCACGCCGTGGGGTCGGCATCGGCGCTGTCCAGCGCGGCCGCGACGCGTGCACGGTGGGCGAAGAACGAGTCCCACGTCCGGTCGCGGGTCGTGTCCGAGGGCTGGTGGCCCGCCACGGCAGGCACGAACATCGTGTGGAACTGGGGCGCGTGTTCGAGCGCCCACGTCCGGTACGCGAGTCCGGTCGCGATGAGGCCGTCGCGGCCGCCGCCGCCGTCCTCGAACGCACGGTCGAGCGCGGCATCGAGAGAGTCGAATCCTGCCTCGACGACCGCGTCGATGAGGCCCGACTTGCCGCTGAAGTGCGTGTAGACGCCCATGGTCGAGCACCCCGCGGCCTTGGCGACCGCGCGGACCGTGAGGCCAGCGGTGCCCTGCGCCTCGACGATGGCGATCGCGCTGTCGAGCAGTCGTGACCGAAGGTCGGCGAGGGGGGATTCGGTCATAGGGAAAATAATAGGTGAAGGGTTAACCTTCACAGTCACGCGAACAGGTCCGCTGCCCCGTCGACCAGGTGAGACGACGAAGGGCCGACACCGCCCTCAGCTCGGTGCCGGCCCATCGCCCCCTCATCTCTGCAGCGACTCCACGAGTTCCACGGCGTAGTCGTGGAGATCGGGAAGTGTCTCGATCCACACCCGCGGAGGTTGCCGCATGAGGTTGCCGACGCGCATCTGAACCGCGCGCCGGGAGATGTGATCGCGGAGATCCGCCACGCCGCGGCCCATGTCGGGTCCGCGAGCGATGAGCACCGCGTAGAGACCGTCGGCGAGGCGGGCCATCGGGTGACCCTTGCCGTACGCGTCCTGAAGCGACTGGCCGATCGCGGCGTTGCGCGCCATGCGGTGCCACGGGTCGGTGTCCGCGGCGGCCACGTCGACCAGGACCAGCGCATACGAGGTGCTGACCGCGCCGCCGTCGCGCTCCACGGCGCCGTAGAGTTCGCCGAGCCGCGCGACCAGGTAGTCCATCGAGCCCAGGCCGGACTCCGGATCGTTCATCACCGGCACCACGCGCTGCGTGGCCTCGCCCTCGGTCCACCCCTCGCACAGCGCGCGAATCGAGCGAATGGGAGCGGCCTCGAAGCCGGCGGCACGGAAGAGGACGGCCATGTCATCGATGGCCTCGGTGATGCCCACGCCCGCCATGGCGCGCGCCTGTCCGAGCCGGTAGGCCGACGGAGCCGTGTCGAGGCGACCCTCGAGCGCCTCGGCCAGGGCCTCGGCCGCGGGCGTGAACCAGTCGCCCGGGCGGCGCCACACGCTGCCAAGGCTCGCGGTCTCCCAACGGCGCAGCAGCGGCACGGAAGGCGCTGCGCCCGGGATGTTCACTTCGCTGGTCATGCCCTATGAGACGCGACCCATGCATCGTCATGACGCGACTTCCGAGAAAATTCTTCCGACAGGCTCAAAAGGGGTGGAAGTGTGACGAATCACTCAGCGCGCCCCTTGCCCGCACGGTGCGCGAGCCGAGAGAATGACGAGACCCCAGGGCCCTGCATTCAGGAGCGAGCACGGAGATGACGCAGGAGGCACTGTCGCTATGGACGGAAACGTCCAGCGACCCTGAGCTGATCGCCGGTGTACGCGCCGGCGACCCGGCCGCCTTCGGCATGCTCTACGAGCGCCACTCCGACGCGGCCCGCAAGGTGGCGCGCCAGTACACCAACAGCGCCGCGGATGCCGAGGACGTGGTCTCCGAGTCCTTCTCACGGATCCTGCGCGCGCTTCAACAGGGTGACGGCCCCGACCTCGCGTTCCGGGCCTACCTGTTCACGATCGTGCGCCGCACGGGCCTCGACGTCATCGAAAAGGCGAACCGGACGCGACCGCGCGAGGACATGACGCCGTACGAGTCCGCGATGGGTCATCAGGCCGGATCGGACGAGCCCGCGCTGGACTCCTTCGAGCACTCGATGGTCGCCGATGCCTTCCAGTCGTTGCCCGAGCGGTGGCGCGCCGTGCTCTGGTACACCGAGGTCGAGAAGAAGAGCCCCAAGGACATCGCCCCGCTCCTGGGCCTGTCTGCCAACGGCGTGGCCGCCCTCGCCTACCGTGCGCGCGAGGCGCTCCGCCAGGCCTACCTGCAGCAGCATCTGGGCGCCGCAGACACGCTCGACTGCCTCGAGGTCAATGCTCAGCTGGGTTCCTACGTGCGCGGCGGACTGAGCAAGCGCGAGCACACGCGCGTCGATGACCACGTGCGCGCGTGCGTGAAGTGCAGCGCGCTGGTCGCCGAACTCGAGGACGTCAACCGCGGACTGCGCGCGATCATCGGCCCGATGGTCCTCGGCATCGCGGGTCTCAAAGCGCTTGAGGGCGGACTGCCCGTGGGCGGCGCGCTCGGTCAGGGTGCCACGAGCGCCTCTGGCGCGGGCGGCGCCGGAGGCGCGGGAGGGGCCGGCGCGGCGGGCACCGCGGGCGGCTCGACGGGCCTGGGCGGCGCGATCGCGGGCGGCTTCACGGCCGTCGCCAATGGCCTCGCCGCGGTCGCTCTTCCCGCCGCAGCCACCCTGGGAGTCGTGTCGCTCATCATGACCGGCGCGAGCGTCATGGGGATCATCGGCCAGGCGGCGACGACGCAGCCCGCTGCAGAACCCGCGCCCGTGGCGGAGCCCGGTGCGGGCGAGGAAGACGATGCCGTGGGCGAGGGGGAGGGCCCCGGCCTCGCGGGCGCACCGACTCCGTCGCCGAGCGCGGAGCCGTCGGTCGAGCCGTCTCCCGAGACGCCCGGAGTGCTCGCACCGCTCGATCTGGCGGTCGGCGAGTCCGAGGCGCGATCGGGCGGCGACGACGCTCCCGGCGACACCGTTCCTGACGACGTATCCCCCGATGACGTGACCCCCGGAGGCGGCGGCACGAGGCCCGGCAGCTCAACCGGTGGTGGAGACACTGGCGGTGGAGACACCGGTGGTGGAGACACTGGCGGTGGAGACACCGGTGGTGGAGACACTGGCGGTGGAGACACTGGCGGTGGAGACACTGGCGGTGGAGACACTGGCGGTGGAGACACTGGCGGTGGAGACACTGGCGGTGGAGACACCGGTGGTGGAGACACTGGCGGTGGAGACACCGGCGGTGGAGACACTGGCGGTGGAGACACTGGGGGCGGCACAACTCCTCGCACCGCTCTTGCGATCGCGTCCTCCCCGACGGGCCTGCTGACTCTCGCGCGCACCTCTCCGACGGTCGCGATGCCGCTCACCAACGACGGCGAGGACGCCGCCGAGGACGTGACCGCGAGCATCGTCTTGCCCGAGGGGCTAGCCTTCGCCGCGCCGGCGGCCGGTGCGGGCTCCTCGACTCCCGTCAGCGCCGAGGTCCTGGGTGACTACCTGTCCTTCGCTTCGGCGGGAACCGTGACGGCGGGCGACTGGACGTGCGAGCTCGCCGATGACCGCTCGACGGCCGACTGCTCCCTTGAGACCCTCGCGGCTGGTGGCAGCACCACGCTGTCGCTCGGGCTCGCGTCCGTGACAGGCGTCGAGCTCGGGGATGACGCGTGGACCGAATTCTCGGCGACCACCGGCGAGGACCACGTCTCGTACCGCGTGCGCACCACGCTCGCCGAGGCCGAGACCGAGCTTCCTCCGCACTACGACGCGACCGGCCGTGCGGCGGCGGTCGTGGTGGGTGCCCCGCTCCTGGGCTGCAACCTCGCGTTCCGGGACTGCGAGCGGGTCATGGACTTCCGAGGCTCCGACGCGAACTCGACCTACGACAACAACAGCCAGTCGATGCGCCCCCTCAACCTCGCGGGCGGACAGACCAGCTCGTCCGAGACCACCGTGGACGCCGACATGCTTCCCCCGGGGTCGACCGTGGTGAGCGCGACGCTGTCGTGGTCGGCGAACCGCGGCGTGCTGGACTCGTGGTCGGCCCCGCTCGACACCGCGCGCCTGCGGGTCCCCGGCGGCGACTACGTGACCGTGACGGCCGACGACGTCGAGACCAGCTGGCACCTCGCCGACCAGTACTACCAGGCCACGGCCGACATCACGGAGCAGGTCGCCGCGGCGGGCACGGGCGCGTATGCGCTCGCCGACGTCGCACTGCCCCAGCGCTTCTTGTCCTTCGCCCCCAACTACTACGCCGGCTTCGCGATCACGATCGTCTACGAGCACGCCGACCTTCCCGAGGCGACGGTGCTCGTGCTCGACGGCACGCAGTGGCTCTTCAACTCGAGCACGCAGCTCCACTTCCTCACCGAGGGCCAGGCGGACATCGACCTGGGTGTGGTGGCGTGGGAGGGCGACCGCGGCAAGCACGACGACCGCGTCGCGATCGACTCCAACACCCTCAACCCGTGGGGCTGGTCGGGGTCGGGCAGGATCGGTGCCAACTCGGGCAACGCGATGGACTCGACCGCGTTCGGCTCGCCGTTCGCCAACTCGCTCGGCACGGATGCCAAGCACTTCAAGACGCGCGGGGTGGGCCCCGGTGTCCACACGATCGAGCTCTACAGCGGCCGCGAGGATGCCTACCTGCTCGACTCGGTGATCGTCACCATCACGCCGCGCGACTAGCGCGGAGCGCGGCACGCCGCGCGCGAGGCTATCGCGCCGGGTCCGGGCTCCAGTCCAGGTCCAACTGGCGCGCGGTGCGCAACGCGAGCTCGACGGAGTGGGTCCTCGCCACCAGGTGCAGCGCGAGATGGATGCCAGACGTCAAGCCTCCGCTCGTGAGCACGCGCCCCGCGTCGACCCACCGAACCCCGGCCACGACCGAGCCGACCTCGTCGCACGCCGCGAGGTCCGCGAGGTCCTCCCAGTGCGTGGTCGCGGGAGCGTCCGCGAGCAACCCCGCGCGCGCGAGCAGGAAGGCGCCCGTGCAGACCGAGGCCGTCAGCGCCGCTCCCCCGCCCAGCCGCTCGATGGCCTCACGCAGCCCGGCATCGGCGAGGGCGCACGCCACATCGATGGTGCCAGGCACCACCAGAATGTCGGAGTCCTCAAGAGCGGAAGCGTCCGCGAGGCCGGTGAGTGTCATGCCCCCGTACGCGACGGCATCGTCCCCACCCACGCTCGCCAACACCACCTGGTAGGCGGGTGCGAGGCCGTCCCTCTCGAGCAGCCGCGAGGCCGTGAGCAGCACCTCGTAGGGGCCGCCGGCATCGATGAGATCAAAGCCCTCGAACAGCAGGATGACCGCGCGCATCGTCATGGCCCCACGGTAACGCGGGCGCCCCTGCGAAGCGACGATGCCGGGGCCGGGTTAGGCGATCGCGGTCGCCTGCACGCGCGGTCGCACGACGATCCAGAAGACGGCGTTCGCCACGATCAGGCACGCGACCATGACGATCGCCATCGACATCACCGAGACGCCGAGCACCCCGACGAGCGGCGACACGAGTCCCGCGACGCCGAAGTTCAGCGCGCCGATGAGGGACGCGGCCGTGCCAGCCTCCGCGCCGTGGTTCGCGAGCGCGGTGATCTGGACGGTGGGCATGATCACGCCCACCGAGGCGACCACGAAGAACAGCGGGACGAGCACGCCGATGAGTCCGAGGTCCAGCAGGTCACCCACGGCGAGCAGGACCGCGCCCGTGAGCATGATGATCAGTCCGCCGGTGGCGACCGCGCGCGGAGCGAGCACCCGCATGAGGCGCGCCGAGGTCTGGTTGGCGATCACGAGGCCGATCGAGTTGGCGCCGAACACGATGCCGTACTCCTGGGCGCTGAGACCGAACACGTCCTGAAGGACGAACGACGACGCGGAGAGGTAGGCGAAGAGTGCGGAGAACGTGAAGGCGCCGACGAGCGCGATGCCCACGAACGACGCGTCGCCCAGCAGGTGCGCGTAACGCACGCGCGTCGCCTTGAGCGACGTGCCGCCCCTGCGCTCGACGGGCAGGGTCTCGCGGATCACGCCGCCCACGACGAGCGCGACCAGGGCACCGTAGAGGGCGAGCACCACGAACAGGCCGCGCCAGTCCATGACGTTGAGGAGCTGCGAGCCGATCACGGGCGCGATCACCGGCGCGAGGCCGGTCACGAGCGCCATGCGGGCGAGCATGCGGATGAGCGCCTGGCCTGCAAAGAGGTCACGCACCATGGCCATCGCGACCACCGCGCCTCCCGCAGCGCCCACGCCCTGCAGCACGCGACCGACCATGACCCACTCGATCGTGGGCGCGAGCACCACCGCGATCGACGCGAGGATGTGGAGCACGGTCGCCGCGATCAGCGGGCGCTTGCGACCCAGCGAATCGCTCAGCGGCCCCACGATCAGCTGGCCGAGCGCGAAGCCGATCGTGGTCGCGGTGAGCGTGAGCTGGATGGCGGCGTCGGAGGCGAGCAGGTCGGCCGCCACGGTGGGGAACGCCGGAAGGTACATGTCGACGGTGAAGGGGCCGAGCGCCACGAGGGCACCCAGCACGACGATGTACATCAGCTTCTGGCGACGCGTCATCGCGCTGCCGGGGCTGAACGAGGTGGGTGCGACGGAGGGAGCGGCGGGGGCGGCGGCGGGCGTCGCGCCGGTGGCGGAGTCGAGCGTGGCGGTCAAGTCGGGGCCTTCTTGTGCTGGCGGGGCGCGGTGGCGTCCCTGTGCGGCGCGTGGTGTCGCGAGGGTGAGTGCGGAGGCGGGCGGAGGTCGGGTTGCTTCTCACGCCGCACACACGGAGACGCCCGGCGCTGAGCGATCGCTCAGCGCCGGGCGTCTCGTGGTCCGTCCGCCATTCTACCGGCTGTTGGACACTTGTCTACTGCTTCTTGGTCGCCTGGGCGTTGACCTCGTACGAGGTGTTGGTCGCCTCGAAGAAGTTGACTAGCTGAAGGGTGTCGTTGGCGGCGGCCATCCACTTGGCGGGGTTCGAGACGTTGTAGTGCGCCTCGAAGCCCAACTCCTCGAGCCGGCGGTCGGCCAGGTACTTGACGTACTGGTTCACGTAGTCGGAGTTGAGGCCCAGGATTCCCTTGGGGAGGAGGTCGCGGTTGTACGCCTCCTCCATCTCCACGGCACCCAGGATCATCTGACGGATCTCCTCGGCGAACTCGGGGTCCTGCAGGTCCTCGTTCTCCTCGAGCACCGTGAGGATGAGGTTGATGCCGAACTGCAGGTGCAGGGACTCGTCACGGATGATCCAGTCCATGAGCGAGCCGAAGTTGCGCAGCAGGTTCCGCTGACGGAAGCTCAGCGCGACCATGAAGCCCGAGTAGAACCAGATCCCCTCGAGGATGATGTTGTAGGCCACGAGGTTGCGGATGAAGTCCTTCTTGCCCTCGGTGGTCGTGATGTCGAGGGTCTCCTCCGTCATCCGCTTGATGAACTTGACCTCGAACTCCTCCTTGGCGGCCATCGAGGGCACGGTGACGTGCGATTCGTAGGCGGCCTCGCGGTCGATCGGGAAGGTCTCGAGCACGTACTCGAAGGACATGCAGTGGTTCGCCTCCTCCCACATCTGCTTCGCGAGGTACAGGTGACCCTCGGGAGCATTGATGTAGGGGTAGACGCCGAACGCGAGTGCCTTGTTCACCAGCAGCTCGTTGGGGTTGAAGTACGACATCAGGTACGTGATGGCGTGCTTCTCCTCCTCAGTCATCTTCTTGAAGTCCGCGAGGTCCTCACCGAGCTGAATCTCGTTGGGGAACCACGTGTTGGCGACGGCCTGGTTGTACAGGTCGTAGGCCCAGGGGTAGGTGATCGGCTTGAGCAGGAGTCCGTCCTGCACGCCGCTGCCGAGGATGCCCATGTGTGAAGTCTCCTGTTCCTAGTGATCCGCTACTGGCACGACTCGCACTGGAGCCGCTCCATGGGGTCCACGGGGCAGGCGACTCCGCCCACCAGTTCCGTGTCCCAGTCGACAACACTCTCCACCACGGTGAGCAGCGTGGCGCTCTCGGGGGCCGCGGCGGGAGTGGACTCGGGCAGCGAGGCCGGCGGGACCGCCGGCTGCTCCTGAGGGGCGGCGGCGAAGGCGCTCGCCGCGACCGCGGACAGGACCGATGCCGGGGCGGCGGTCGCGTGCGCAGCGGGTGCCGGGGTCGCTTCCGGAGTAGCAACGGGCGCCGACTGAGCGGAGGCCTCGGCGGGAGCCGCGGCCTTCGCCGCGCCGAAGCCGCCGAAGCCCTTCGCCACGGGGGACGCGGCGACCGGAGCGGCAGGCGCCGGGGTGGAATCGGCCACCACGGCATCGGCCACCACGGCGCTTGTCACGGCGGCGGCGACCTCGGCGGTCACCTCCGTGGGTGCGACGGCCTTCGCGGCGCCGAACCCCTTGCGCGCGGCGCCGAAGCCCTTGCGTGCACCGCCGCCGGTCGAGCCGGTGGCAGCGCGTCCCGCGGCATTGCCGGTGGCGTTGATCTTCTCGGTCTTGTTGACGCGCACCGTCGACTGCTCGGCGGTGTGACGCGGCTTCATGTGGAGGTAGTAGGTGGTCTTGACGCCACGCTCCCAGGCCGCCGCGTACAGCTTCATCATGTTCTCGACGTCGCGGTCCTCGAGGTAGATGTTGCGGCTGATGGCCTGGTCGATCCACTTCTGGGCGCGCGCCGCGACCTCGATGAAGGCGTAGGGCGAGAGCTGGAACGAGGTCTTGTAGACCTCCTTGAGGTGCTCGGGAACCTCGTCGATCTGGGACAGGTCACCCTGCACCTCGAGGAGACGGTCGCGCACCTGCTCCCACAGGCCCAGGTCCTGCAGGTCCTTCACCAGGTTGCGGTTGACCTCGAGGAACTTGCCCGACGAGGTCGCGCGGGAGAAGATCTGCGAGAACTGCGGGTCGAAGCCGGGCGTGGTGCCCGCCACGAGGCCGATCGACGCGGTGGGCGCGACGGCCATGAGGGTCGCGTTGCGGATGCCGCCCTTGACCTTCTCGCGCAGCGTGTCCCAGTCCTGGCGCACGGTGCGGTTGACGGCGATCGGGACGCCACGGTCGGCCTCGGTCTCGGCGATGGTGTCGAACGGCACCTTGCCCTGCGACCAGCCCGAGCCCTCGAAGTTGCTGTACGAGCCGCGCTCGCGGGCGAGGTCGGCCGAGGCATCGATCGCGTGGAAGGAGACGAACTCGACGATCTCGTCGATGAGGTCGTATGCCTCCTCGGACTCGTACGCGAGGCCCATGCGCTCCGAGATGTCGGTAAAGCCCATGACGCCCAGGCCGATCGCGCGGTTCTCGCGGTTCGCGAACTCCGACTCGGGCACCGAGGACAGCGTGATGTCGACCAGGTTGTCGAGCTGGCGCACCGCGAGGCGCACCGAGTCCTTCATGCGGTCCCAGTCGATCTTGCCGTCGACCAGGTGGGTCGACAGGTTCACCGAGGCGAGGTTGCAGACCGCGATGTTCTCGCGGTCCTGCGGAAGGCAGATCTCGGTGCACAGGTTCGACAGGTGGATCGTGCCCGTGTTGGTGTTGAGGGCACGGTTGTTGATCGTGTCCTTCCACGTGAGCCACGGGTGCGACGTGGTCTGCAGCATGATGAGGATCGACTTGTACTGCTCGCGCGCCTTCATCTTCTTGAAGTTGCGCATGCGTCCGGCCTCGGCCTGGGCCACGTACTCGGCGTAGCGAGCGGAGAAGGCCGCGCCGGTGAGCTCCACAAGGTCGGGGGTCTCGGCCGGGTCGAACAGGTACCAGTCGGCGTCCGCCTCGACGCGCTTCATGAACTCATCGGAGATCCACACCGCGGTGTTCGCGGTGCGCGTGCGGCGGTACGGGTCGCCGGAGTTCTGGCGCAGGTCGAGGAACTGGTGGAAGTCGAGGTGCCAGTTCTCCATGTAGAAGCACAGCGCGCCGAACTTCTTGCCACCGCGGCTCACGGCGCGCAGCGTCGAGTCGATCGTGTGCATGAACGGGATGGGGCCGGTCGAGGTGGTGTTGTTCGACTTGATCGGCGAGCCCTCGGAGCGCAGCTTGGTGACCGACAGTCCGATTCCGCCCGTGCCCTTGGTCAGCCACATAACGTCGCGCACCGACTTCGCGATGTGCTCAATGTCGTCCTCCATCTGCATCACGAAGCAGTTGGAGAGCTGGGGGTACGACGTGCCCGCGTTGACGAGGGTCGAGCCGGCGGGGAGGTAGTCGAGGCGCGAGATCTTGTCGTAGAACTCGAGAGCGGTCTCCGTGGGGTTCGCCTCGTTGAGGGCGAGTCCCATCGACACGCGCATCCAGAAGTACTGCGGAACCTCGAGGGACTTCCCATGACGGTCGGTGATCATGTAGCGGTTGCGCATCGTCACGGTGCCGATGTACTTCATGAGGTCGTCACGCGTGTGGTCGAGGGCCGCGGCGAGCGCGTCGAGGTCGAAGAGCTCGGTGAGGCGCGTGTCGAGCAGGCCCTCCTCGACCGCATCGCGGATGTAGCCGGGGAAGCGCGCCTGGTGGAGCAGCGCGAGCTCTAGCTCGGTGTCGTAGCCGCCCAGCACGCGCTTGTAGATGACCTTGCGCAGCATGCGCGCGGCGACCGTGTCGAAGCTCGGGTCGTCCTTGACGTTCTGGACGGCGACGCCGATCGCGGCCTCGTCGAGCTGCTCGGTCGTGATGCCGTCGAACAGAGTGATCGCGAGCTCGGTGGCGATCTGGGTGGTGATCGAGATCTGGTCGGGCAGGCCCTCGGCCGCGCGCTCGATCGCCTTGTTGATGCGGTCGGCGTTGTACGGCTCGCGCGTGCCATCACGCTTGGTGACGTGAATGCCTGGCGTGGCGGGTGCGACGCCCGCACCCTCGATGGTGGCGTTCTCGGTGATCGTCACGATGCTCCCCTTGGTTGTGCTCCGGACGCCTCGAAATGCCGTGCCGGAAGTGCTGAAGATATGGCGCTCGGGTGGCGGCGAGTTCCGGGGGACTTGCCGGCGTCGTCAGCTCGAGGCGCCCCCCGAATCTAACGCGAATCACACCCGTGTGCAACTAGATATGGGGGCATGTTGCGTCTTCTGCCCCTAGATGTTGTGGTCCTGTGGAGAAACCTGTGCAAAGCCTGTGGACGCCGCGGCGTGTCGTGTGGACGGCACGCGGACCCCTGTTGAAGACTGGTGGGCCGCCCCTGGATTCCACTAACCTCAGCCTCTCACCGGGGTCTGACAACGCCCCCACGCCCGCGGCTCCGCCACACCATTTCGCGGCTCCGCCACACGCGCATCGGCGTGTCGACGGCGTGTCGGGGCGAGAGGTGCGCCGATGCGGCCGCCACGACAGCGGACGTGTGGCGGAGCCGCAAAGGAATGCGCGAAGAAGTGCGCGCAGAAGTGCATGCAGAAGTGCGCGAAGAAGTGCGCGGATCAGACCGCGGACCAGAGCCCGCAGCCGAGCCGCCCTACCGGCCCGGAACTACAGGTCGACGACTCCGTACAGTCGGTCGCCCGCGTCGCCCAGGCCCGGCACGATGTACCCGACCTCGTTGAGGCGCTCGTCGACCTGCGCGACCACCACGGAGACGTCCGCGCGATCACCCACCTTGTCCTGCACGTGCTGGATGCCCTCGGGCGCGGCCAGCAGGCACACGCACGTGACGTCGGTCGCGCCGCGCTCGAGCACGTACTCGATCGCCATCACGAGCGAGCCGCCGGTCGCGAGCATCGGGTCGATGAGGAACACCTGACGCCCCGTGAGGTCCTCGGGCAGGCGGTTGGCGTACGTGATCGCCTCGAGCGTCTGCTCGTCGCGCTTGAGGCCCAGGAAGCCCACCTCGGCGCTCGGCAGCAGCCGCGTCATGCCGTCCAGCATGCCCAGCCCGGCGCGCAGAATCGGCACGATGATCGGCGCCGGATCCGCGATCTTGGTGCCCGTGGTCGCCGTCAGCGGTGTCTCCACCTCGCACTCGACCACGCGCACGTCGCGCGTCGCCTCGTACGCGAGCAGCGTGACCAACTCGTCGACGAGCAGGCGGAACGTGGGCGAGGGGGTGCGCTTGTCGCGGAGGACGGTGACCTTGTGACGGATGAGCGGGTGGTCCGCGACGTGCAGCTGCATGGGTCGAGCGTATCGCCTCCCACGCCCGCCGGGACGGGACGATGCGCGGGTAGCCTGGGCGCGTGAACGGCACCTGGGACGCGGCGATGGGCGAGGCGCTCGCGCAGGCGCGCCTCGCCGGCGAGTCCGGCGACGTGCCCGTGGGCGCGCTCGTGGTCGGCCCCACCGGCGAGGCCCTCGGAGTCGGCCGCAATCTGCGTGAGGAGCAGGGCGACCCCACCGCCCATGCCGAGGTCGTCGCGATCCGGGCCGCGGCATCGTCCCTGGGGACCTGGCGCCTCGACGGCTGCACCCTGGTGGTGACGCTCGAACCGTGCCTCATGTGCGCCGGCGCGCTGCTGCAGGCGCGCATCCCGCGGTTGGTGCTGGGGGCGTGGGACGCCAAGGCGGGCGCGACTGGCTCGCAGTGGGACGTGGTGCGCGATGCGCGCATCGGCTCGAAGGTCGAGGTCATCTCGGGCGTGCGCGGGGCCGAGAGCGCCGCGCTGCTCGCCGCATTCTTCGAGGCCCGGCGGTAGCGGGTGCCGTGGCGTGAGGGGGTGCGGCGCGCGGTCGTGAGCCTCGGCACGGTCGTGCCCGCCGGCGAGCCGCGGTGGCCCATCGCGCTGCAGGCGGCCATCACGCTGACCGTGCCGGTCGTCGTGGGTATCGCGGCCGGCCGCATGGACCTGGGCATGCTCGCGGCGGTGGGGGCCTTCACCGTGCCGTACTTCGCGGCCCTGCCGCGACTCGAGCGGCTGAGGCTGCGACCTCTCGCGGGGCTGGTGCTCGTGGCTACGGCGGCGCTCGGCGCGCTGCTGGCCCCCTCGGGCGTGTGGGCGGCGGTAGGGCTCGTCGCGGTGACCATCGCGGTGGGCGCCGCGGTTCACGGATATCGCCTGGGTCCGCCCGGGCCGCTGTTCCCCGTGCTGGTCTACGGGATGTCGTGGCACGCGGTGGGCAGCGGCGTGCCCGCGTCGACGCTGATCGCGTGTGTCGCGGCCGGCTGCACTTTCGCCGTGCTCGTGAGCATCACTCCCCTGGTGCGACGCGTGCACTGGTCCGTGACGCCGCGCCCCTTGCGCGTGCTGCTCGCCGCTCCGCTGTGGGACCGCGGGGCACGGGAACTCGTGATTCGCACCGCGATCGTCGCGGTGGCTGCCACCGCGGTGAGCCTCGTGTACGTGGACCCCGAGCGCGCGTACTGGACGGTCGCGGCCGGAGTGGTCGTGATTGGCGTGGTGCCTGGGCGCGGTCCCGCACTCACGCGCGGACTTCATCGCGCCGTGGGTACCGGCGTGGGGGTGGGCGTCTACCTCGCCATCGGAGCGGCGGGCCTCGCGCCGCTATGGCTCGCGGCGGTCCTCTTCGCCCTGCAGTTCATCACGGAGCTCGCGATCACGCGCCACTACGCGATCGCGGTGGCCGCGGTGACTCCCCTCGCGCTCGTGCTCGTGACGGCCGGGGCGGGCGAGCTCGGCACCACCGCGGTGGTCGGAGAGCGACTCGTCGACACCCTTGTGGGCGCCGCCCTAGGGGTCGCCACCGCACTCATCCATCCCCCCGCCCCACCCGATCCCGAGGGGCGACTGGCGCCACCGCATCGTCCCGATTAGGTCCCACGGGTGAACAGCGGGTAATCTCTTCCGCGGTGCCGTGTCCGAGCGGCCTAAGGAGCACGCCTCGAAAGCGTGTGTGGGTGAAAGTCCACCGTGGGTTCAAATCCCACCGGCACCGCCATGTGATGAAGCCCGTCTCGCGATCGCGCGAGGCGGGCTTTGTTGCGTTTGCGGACGCCTCAGGGTGGCGAGGCCCGATGGTCGTCGCGGCTAGCGTGCCGCCCGCACCTCGCGCATGGCGAGCGCGTGGTGCTCGACGTCCGCGAGCAGGCCCGCGAGCGCACGGTCGTGGTGGTCGACCGGCCGGGCCTCGTAGCCGTCGAAGTCCGCACGGTTGTCGAGCGTGACGTGGCGACGCACGTGCACCATTCCGACCGCGCTCAGCACGCCGCGCAGGTGCTCCGCGGCGCGGGTCCCCCCCGCGTTGCCGTACGAGACGATTCCCGCGGCCTTGTCATTCCACTCGGCCCAGAGGAAGTCGATCGCGTTCTTGAGCGCGGCCGGATACGAGTGGTTGTACTCCGGCGTGACAAACACGAAGCCATCGAGCGGGGAGATCAGATCGGCCCAGGCACGGGTATGGGCGTGGGCATAGTCGCCCTTCGCGGGCGACTCCGGCTCGTCGAGAAGGGGCAGCCCTTGGTCCGCAAGGTCGATCAGCGTATAGCGGGCGTCGCGAGTGCTCGCGAGTTCGGCGACCCACGCCGCGACAGACGCCCCGCGCCGGCGCGGGCGGGTGCTGCCGAGGATGATGCCGATGCCGAGGCCGCCTGTGTCCATGAGTCGATCCTGGTGCGCGCGGGCGGGCCGGGTCAATGGCGCTCGGAAGGGCGGCGCGCTGGAGCGAATCCCTTCGCGGGTGCGCCACACGCGAACGACCGTGAATGTCCCATAGGAGGCAGGGATCGGTCGAAAGCGACAATGGATGTCCCCAAGCGTGCGGCGTGTGTGGCGGAGGCGCGGGGCATGCCGCCGGCGGAGTCGCTGGGTGCTGGGGGCTGAGGCGCGGGCGAGGGGACACGGCGGTGCAGCACGTGCAGGCGCA
This sequence comes from Demequina sediminis, assembly GCF_039545075.1. Classification (NCBI taxonomy): domain Bacteria; kingdom Bacillati; phylum Actinomycetota; class Actinomycetes; order Micrococcales; family Demequinaceae; genus Demequina; species Demequina sediminis. The sequence goes on from NZ_BAABRR010000003.1 coordinate 80,390, forward strand.
TCCCGTACGCTATACATCGATGTAAAGCACAAGCCCGCACGCTCGAGGAGGAGCCCCGCATGGTTCGCGTTCACGATGTCTGCGCCCCCGCGGCGCCCTCCGCCGTCGCGGCCCGCGACCTCACTCCGCTCCCCCTCGCGGACGTGACGCTCGACGCGGCGCACGAGCTCGGCGCATGGCAGAGCCTCAACCGCGACCACACGCTGCCGCACGTGATCGAACGGCTCGAGACCTCCGGCGTGCTCGACAACCTGCGCCGCATCCCCGGAGAGTCGGACGCCCCCTACCGCGGCTTCAACTTCGCGGATTCGGACCTCCACAAGACGCTTGAGGCGATCGCGTGGGAGGCCGCCCGCGTGCCGGGCGACCAGCCATGGGAGGCCTTCACCCGAGATGCCACCGCGCTGCTCGCGCGTGCCCAGCGCGAGGACGGCTACCTCGACTCGCACGTCCAGGGTCACCCCGACCAGGAGCCGTGGCGCGACATGCGGTGGGGTCACGAGCTGTACGTGCTCGGCCACCTGATCCAGGCCGCGATCGCGCGCGAGCGCGCCACGGGCGCGGACGACCTGATGGACGTCGCGCGCCGCTTCGCCGACCTCGCGGTCACGGAGTTCGGCCCCGCGTCGACCCGCGCGGACGGCTACTGCGGACACCCCGAGATAGAGACCGCGCTGGTCGAACTCTTCCGCCACACGGGAGAGCGCGCGTACCTGCGCACCGCGCTCGCGATGATCGATCGCCGCGGCACCGGGGCCCTGGGGACCGGTCCCTTCGAGTCCGCGTACCACCAGGACCACACCCCCGTGCGCGAGTCGCGCGAGGCCACCGGCCACGCCGTGCGCCAGCTCTACCTCAACGCCGGCGTCGCGGATGCGGCCGCCGAGACCGACGATGCCGAGCTGATCGACGTCCTCGCCGCGCAGTGGGAATCGGCCCACGGTGCGAAGGCGTACGTCACCGGCGGCATGGGCGCACGCCACAAGGACGAGTCCTTCGGCGATCCCTTCGAGCTGCCGCCGGACCGCGCGTACGCCGAGACGTGCGCCTCGATCGCCTCCTTCCAGTGGGACTGGCGCATGCTCCTCGCGACCGGCGACGGGCGCCACGCCGACGCGATGGAGCGTGCGCTGTACAACGGCATCGCGTCCTCGACGTCGGTCGACGGCCGTCGCTTCTTCTACTCGAATCCCCTGCAGCTGCGCACGGGCCACGACGGCACCAGCGAGTACTCGCCGTCCGAGCGGCTCGACTGGTTCGCGTGCGCGTGCTGCCCGCCCAACCTCGCGCGGCTCGTGTCCTCCCTCGGCGCCTACGTCGCCACCGGCACCGAGATCGCCGCCCGTCTCCACCTTTACGGAGCCGGCGAGATCCGCATCGGCGCCACCACCCTCACCGTGACGACCGACTATCCGTGGGACGGCCGCGTCGACATCGCCGTCGACGGCCCCCTCGAGTCGCTCGCGTTGCGGATTCCCGCCTGGGCCAGGGGAGCGACGCTCGAGGTGGACGGGCGAGGGGACGATGCCGTGGCCGGGTCGGACGGGTACGCCAGGGTGGCGCTGGGGGGCCACGCGGAGCATGCCGGCCCGCGCCGGATCACCCTCACGCTGCCGATGCCGGTCGACCTGCTCGACCCCCACCCGCGCGTCGACGCGGTGCGCGGCTGCGTGGCGCTGCGGCGCGGTCCCGTGGTGTTCTGCCTCGAGCAGGCCGACCTCCCCGGCGGCGTCGCGCTCGAGGACGTGCGCCTGGACCCCTCGGTCGCTCCGCGCGTGGGCCCCGCGGTCGCCTCACTGCGCGCGGGCGTCACGCTCCACGCGCAGGCGGTGGTGCGCCCCGCCGTGGGCCTGCCGATCGCGACGGCCCTGCCGCGGGCGTCGCGGACGCCCGCGCCGTCTGGCATGCTTCCAGGGAGGATCGCCCTGCGCGCCATCCCTTACGCCCGCTGGGCGAACCGCGGGGGCGGCGCGATGAGGGTGTGGATTCCCGTCGACGAGGAGGGTTCGGCCACGTGAACGGCACAGGTGTGGGCGGCAACGTGACGATGCACGACGTCGCGGCGCTCGCGGGCGTGTCCGTGAAGACCGTCTCGAACGTCGTGAACGACTACCCCCACATCCGTCCCGCCACGCGCGACAAGGTGCAGAAGGCGATCGACGAGCTCGGCTACCGCATGAACCTCTCGGCGCGCAGCCTGCGTCAGGGTCGCACCGGAATCATCGGCCTCGCGCTCCCGGAGCTGTCGCTGCCGTACTTCGCGGAGCTCGCCGACTCCGTGATCCGCGCCGCCGAGGCGCGCGGGGTCGTGGTCCTCATCGAGCAGACGGGTGCGGACCGCCAGCACGAGCTCGACGTGCTGACCTCGGACCGGCGCCAGCTCACGGACGGGCTGATCTTCTCGCCGCTCGAGCTGGGCCCCGACGACGCGGACGCGCTGCAGGTGAACTATCCGCTCGTGGTGCTCGGCGAGCGCATCTTCGGCGGCGACTGGGACCACGTCACGATGAACAACGTCGACGCGGCGAGGGCGGCCACCCAGCACCTCATCGACCAAGGCCGTCGCAGGATCGCCGTGGTGGGCGCGCACGCGGGCGAGACCATGGGCTCGGCGGCCCTGCGCGTGCTCGGATATCAGGCGGCACTCGCGGCCAACGGGATCCCGCTCGATCCCGCGCTCATCATCGAGGGCGGCCTGTGGCACCGCGCGACGGGCGCCGAGGGCACCCACCGTCTCCTCGACTCGGGTGTGCCGGTCGACGCGATCTTTGGGCTCAACGACGCCCTCGCGCTGGGCGCCCTCCACGCTCTTCACGCGCGCGGCATCGACGTGCCGGGTCAGGTCGCGGTGATCGGATTCGACGACATCGAGGACGCGGCGTACACCTCGCCCACGCTGTCCTCGATCTCCCCCGGGCGCGAGCAGATCGCGACCACGGCGGTCGACCTGCTGCTCGCGCGCATCGCCGGCTCCACGGAGCCGTACCGGCGCGTCATTCCCGACTTCGCCCTCATCGCGCGCGAGTCCACGGGAGGCTGAGAGGCCGCCGGGATCGGTCCCGGCTAGGCCCGGCGCGCGTCGACCTTGTCGAGCCAGCGGTCGACCAGCAGCCCGGTCAGCAACAGCGGCACGGCGATGCCCGCGAGCACCAGGAGCGGCGGGTAGCGCAGTCCCACCGCGATCAGGGCAACCGCCGTGACCGCGCATCCGACAGCGGTGAGCGGAGACAGGAGCGGGGCGAGCGCCACGAACCGCAGCGCGGGCAGCGGGGCGTCGCCGTAGCGGCGCAGCACGTGCGGGGCGTAGACCAGGCACGCGATCGCGTAGCCGCCCACGGCAATCACGGCCCCCGTCAGCACCGCGGCCAGCGTCCCAGACCCGTGCGCGAGCAACACCAGCAGCTCATACCAGGCGAGCACGACCACCAGGATGAGCGGGGCCGTGACGATCACGGCGCGGCGGAACTCCTGGCGATACGCACCCCAGAAGTCTCGCCACAGCGCATCGGACGCGTCGCCCTCGGCAAGCCTGCGCAGCAGGATCGCCCCGGCGGTCATCGCCGGCCCCAGGCCCGCAATCCCCAGCCCGAGCATCGTCCCTGTCACCATGAGGATCTGAATCCCGGCGAGCTGCGCCGCGACGCGCAACCACGCCATGAGCCGGCCCGACCAGCCAGGAATGTCCTGCTCGCCGGCGCTGCCCTCGAGCGGCACCGGCTGCTTCACGCGTCCGGGTCGCGCCTTCCTGTCCGCCACGATCGCCATCATCCCACCCGCGTGCCGACCACGACCGAGCCCGCCGGACCGCGCGCGGCACAGACGAGCGCCGCGCGGCCGCGCACCGCATCCCACCCGGGGAACACCACGGCGTCCACGGGCGACGAACCATCGCGAGTGAACCGCCCGGCGCCGTGCGCGACCAGCCCCTCAAGCTCCGCGGGGCCCACACGCACGCGCCGCGACGGCGTCACGACGTCCGTGGGGCCGCCAAAGTCGACGATCTCCCACTCGCCCTCGAGCTCCGCGAGGCGCGACGGCCATGTGGACTCGTCGTCGTTCTCGCGCGCTCCGGCCCACGGCTGGATCGACACCAGGGGCCAGCCCTCGTGGGTCCATACGAGCCTGCGCACTTGCACCTCGTGCTGTCGCGGCGTCTCCTCGAAGCGGGTGTGGTGGACCAGCAGCTGGCGCCCCTGCTCCGTCAGCACCGAGGCATGACCGGGCGCCAGGATGCCGCGCGCACCCTCGAGCCGATGGCTCGCGAGCACCGTGAGGCCCACCGAGGTCGGGTCGGCGTCGAGATCCGTCATCGCGTGACCGGCGGGATCGACGTACGGCCCCTCGAGGTCGCGCGCGACCGCGACGCGCAGGTGATACGTGCTGACGAGCGAGTCATAGGAGACCACCAGCGCCCAGCCCCCGCCGGGGCGGGCGATCACGTACGGGCCCTCGAGCGCGGTGTCGACGTCGCGCGGGCGCCGCGCGATGAGCGTGCCGGGGGACGATGCCGGCCCATCCGGAGCAGGCGTGATCGCCTTCCCGGAGGGAAGAGCGAAGCCGGTGACCGGGTCGAGCTCGATCACGTGAAGGCCCGCGAAGAACGAGCCGTAGACCATGACGTGACGCTTACCGTCGATCACCAGCTGCGCGTCGATCGCGTTGTGGTGGTCGACCTCGTGACGCGTCGCGACCACCAGCCCGCGGTCCTCCCACGGCCCCTCCGGAGCGGGCGCGGTCGCCAGGCCGATCGCCGACGTGCGCGAGCCGAAGGTCGACGCCGAGTAGTACATGCGCCACTGGACACCGTCCGCGGTCTCCACGCGCACCACGTCGGGCGCCCAGAGGCCGTCGGCGCCCGTGTGGGCGAAGGCCGGTGCAGGCACGCCATCGAGGGCGCAGCCCACGTACTCCCACGTGACCAGGTCGGTCGAGCGCCGGATCTGGACGCCGGAGGCGCGCAGGGGACCGTCGGCATCGGCGTCGGTCGAGAACAGCCAGTAGACGCCGTGGTCGTCACGCACCGCGGTCGGGTCGTGGGCGTTGCGCGCGCCCCAGGTGGACGGATCGGGACGCGAGGGGCCACCGGCCCCGCCGTCGAGGGACGGGGCCGTGTCGGTCGTGGTCATCTCAGGTCTTCGATCCGGTGAGGGCGATCGACTCGATGATCTGGCGCTGGAAGACCAGGAAGACGATCAGGATGGGCAGGACCGACACCACCGAGGCACCCATGATGAGCGGGTAGTCGCGCTGCGTCGCGTACTGGACGTTCATGTTCGCGATCACCACCTGGAGCGTCTGAATCTCGGGGGTGTTGAGGTAGATGATCGGCGCCAGGTAGTCGTTCCACACGAACATGAACCACAGGATGAACTGCGCGGCGATCGCCGGCCGGATGAGCGGCACGATGATGGTCCAGAAGATCTTCAGGTAGGAAGCACCGTCGATCTTGGCCGCCTCGACCAGCGAGTCGGGCACGTTGTGCAGGTACTGGCGCAGGAAGAAGATCATGATGACGTTGCCCAGGATGACGGGCACGATCAGCGGGAGCAGCGTGTCCACCCAGCCGATCTTCGAGAACATCACGAACTGAGGGATCATCAGCGTGGGGAACGGCACCATCATTCCCGACAGCAGCATGAGGAAGATCGCGTTCTTGCCGGGGAGGCGGAGCTTCGCGAGGGCGAAGGCCGCGAGCGCCGAGAACACGGTGCCGACCACGGTCACGCTGACCGAGACGATCAGCGAGTTCCTGATGCCCGACAGCACGTAGGTGTCGTCGAAGAGGCGCACGTACGTGTCCCACATGAACGGATCGGGAATCCACTCCGGGGGGAGGGCGTACACGCCCTCCTTGGTCTTGAGCGAGGTCGAGACCATCCACAGCAACGGCGCGGCCATGATGACGGCGCCGACCGCAAGGATCGCGGTGAGGAACGCATTGACCAGCGGGTTCTCGCGGGTGGCGCCCTTGGCCTTGAAGAAGCCGGGCGCAATCGCGGGACGGGGGTCGCCGCCGGTCGCCTTGACCATCGCGGCGGGGGCGGTCTTCGCGGTTGACGAGGTGACGCTCATGTGAAGTCTCCCTCCCTCAGTCGATCGAGAAGTTGTTGGCACGGTTCAGCCGGAACTGAATGATCGTGACGATGAGGACGAGGATGCCGAGGACCAGCGCCATCGCTGTCGCGTAGCCCATCTGCAGGTTGCGGAAGGCCTTGTTCCAGACGTACCAGACCAGGGACGCGGTGCTCCATTGCGGTCCGCCGGTGGGCGTCATGATGTTGATCTCGGTGAAGATCATCGAGCCGCCGATGATGTTGGTGACCACGAGGAAGAACGTCACGGGCCGCACCATGGGCCAGGTGATCTTGGTGAACCGCTTCCACGCGTTCGCACCGTCGAGCGCGGCCGCCTCATACAGCGACCGCGGCACCGCCTGCACGGCGGCCAGGTACAGGATCATCGAGTACCCGAGGCCCTTCCAGACCATCATGATGACCAGCGCCGGCTTGGCGGTGACCGGGTCCATGAGCCAGTTGGGACCCTGAATGCCGAACAGCGCGAGCACCTGGTTCACGAGCCCGAAGTCGCCGTTGTAGGCCCACTGCCACAGGATCGCGATCGCCGCGAGCGAGGAGATCACGGGGATGTAGTAGACCGTGCGGAAGAACGTGCGTCCGCGGATCTTGCGGCTCAGCGCAAGCGCGAGACCCAGCGACAGGGCCAGGCCGATCGGGATGCCGATCATGTAGAAGAGCGTGTTCCACAGCGCCTTCCAGAAATACGGATCCTGGAACAGGTTCACGTAGTTCTGCAGTCCGATCCACTGCATGGCCCCCAGGCCATTCCAGTTGGTGAAGGACGCATACACGGAGAACGCCATGGGGAACAGCAGGAACGCAATCCACCCGATCACGGGCGGCGCGAGGAATGCCGCCGCCCACACGTATTCCTTGCGGTGGAGCTTCGCGTTGCGCTTGCGCGCGGCGCGTGCGTCCTCCTTGGTCCAGCGGCTGGTCGCCTGCTCGGGCGCTGTGGTCGCCATCTCTCAGTCCTTCCTCGAGCGGTCCCGGGGCCGGTGCCGTGGTACCGGCCCCGGGATCGTGCTCGTGGGCTCGGCTAGCCCTGGGCCTTGGCCTGCTCGGCGTTGCTCCACGCGAGGTCGAGCTTGCTCTGCATGTTGGGCTGGACCTGCGCCGCATAGTCGGCTGCGGTCATCTGGCCGGTCAGGACCTGGTCGATTCCCACCCAGAACTCGTCGTACCACTCGGGCGCATACGTCCACGTGCCGGGGAGGGCACGGCCGTACTCGTCCGCGATCTGGAGGAACTCCTCGGTGTTGGCGGGCCAGCCGGCCGCGGGGGCATCGGTCTCGATCCACTCGCCGAACGCGTAGTCCTTGATGTTCGGGATCTGCACCTTATTCTCGGCGAGGATCTTCTGCGCCTCGAGGTCGGTCGACAGGTACACCGCGAGCTGAGCGGCGAGGTCCTTGTTCTTGGAGGTCTCCGCGACCGCGATGCCCAGCGAGCCGAGCCACGTCGCGGTCTCGTCACCCGCGTTGGCCACGGGGTAGGGGATCACGTCGTAGCCGAACGTGTCGGGGTTCTCCTCGGCCACTGCGTTGTAGGTTGCGATGTCCCACGGCGCCACGGGGAAGAAGCCGATCTCTCCCGCCATCCAGCGCTGGTACGTGTCGAGAGTCTGCGCCGGCTCGACCGAGGGCGTGACCTGCTCGACCAGCTGAAGGTCGGCGAACCACTGGAGCGCCTCCGCGAAGGCGGGGTCGTCGACCGTGACGGTCTTCTGGTCCTCCGAGATCCAGTCGCCGCCGGCGCCCCAGACGAAGGCCTGCGAGTTCCACTGGACGTTGAGGCCGGTGCCCCACTGGTCGAGCTCGCCGTCGCCGTCGGTGTCGGTGGTGAGCTGCTTCGCGATGTCGACGAACTCGTCGAACGTGAGCGGCACGTCCGGGTCGGGCGCCTCGATGCCCATCTTCTCGAACATCACCGTGTTGTAGCCGAAGCCGAACGGCCCCACGTCCTTGGGCAGGCCGTACAGCGGTCCGGTGCGGGCCTGACCGGTCTCCTTGTCGAAGCGGTAGGCCTCGACGCCGAAGTCCCAGATGTTGTCGAGCACGTCCTGCTCGACGTAGCTCGTGAGGTCCGCCAGGACGTTGGCGTAGACGTAGCCCTGCATGCGGCCGGGCTCAATGTAGAACACGTCGGGAACCTTGTTGCCCGCGATGGCCGCCTGCAGCTTGGTCGCGTACTGGTCGGCATCCGTGATGATCATCGTCACCGAGGCGCCGGTCTCCTCCTCGAAGCTCGCGATCGCCTGCTCGTAGGCGAGCTTGTCGTACTCGCCGCCGCGGAACATGAACGTGAGCTCGTTGGGGGCGTCGCCGCCCGAGGTGTCGGGCTCCTCGCTCGCGTTGCCGCTCGAGCTGCCGCTGCACGCCGCGAGCGTGAGGGCTCCAGCCATGGTGGCCGCGACCGCCGCCGCCTTCATCCTTCGCATCTGCCTGCCTCCCTGATCTTCATTGACGAGTGAGGTCGGGCCGGGCGGTAGTCCGGCTCCCCCTCCCGCGGGAAAGGGAACCAGTCTCCGACCTGGTCGTCATTGACCCCAGGCTGTCAGCCCGGCACCGTGCCGGGAGATTTACAACGATGGAACCATGACACATCTCGCGGCAGGCGGTCAAGCGGACCCAGGTCACGATTCCGTCTCGCACGACGGTAGGGCCGCTTTATGAGGGACGATGCCGTCACGCGGGGCCGGGAGGGCCCGCGAGAACGGCGCGCGACACCCGCGTCCCGGCACTGCTCCACACGCCGCCCAGCGCCACAACTTGACGAATCCGGCGCCCGATGGGCACGATTGGCCTACAACGATGTAGAGAGCGGACGGCCACCCACGGGCGTCCACGACCGAAGGAGCGACGATGCTCGCCTCCACCCCTCCCATGGGATGGAACAGCTGGGACTGCTACGGCACCACGGTGACCGAGCGCGAGGTCCTCGCGAATGCGCGCGTGCTCGCGGAGCGCTTGCTCCCCCACGGCTGGGACACGGTCGTGGTCGACATCGCCTGGTACGACCCGACGGCGCGCGCGCACGGATACAACGCGGATGCGCCGCTCGCCCTCGACGCGTTCGGCCGCCAGTTGCCCGCGGTCAACCGCTTTCCCTCCGCCGCCGGGGGCGCGGGGTTCGGCCCGCTCGCGGATACCGTTCACGGTCTCGGGCTGAAGTTCGGTCTCCACATCATGCGCGGGATCCCGCGGCTCGCGGTCGAGCGCAACCTCCCCATCCTCGGCACGCAGTGGACCGCGGCCGACATCGCCGACCCCGACCGCGCGTGCGCGTGGAACCCCGACAACGTGGGACTCGACCAGGACCACCCCGGTGCGCAGGCGTACTACGACTCTCAGGTCGCGCAGTTCGCCTCGTGGGGGGTCGACTTCATCAAGGCGGACGACATGCAGGCGCCGTATCACGCACGCGAGATCGAGGCCTACGCGCGGGCCATCGAGCGTTCGGGGCGGCCGATCGTGCTGTCCCTGTCGCCGGGCACCCACCTGTCGACCACCCACCTCGCTCATCTGCGCGACCACGCGCAGATGTGGCGTGTCTCGGACGACCTCTGGGACCGCCGGGAGGACGTCCACGCGCAGTTCACCCGCCTCGCGCGGTGGGCCCCGCACCAGCGGCCGGGCGGCTGGACGGATGCCGACATGCTGCCGCTCGGGCGCATCGGGATTCGCGCCGAGCGTGGGGACGAGCGCGACAGTCGCCTCACCCTCGCGGAACAACGCACGCTGCTCACGCTGTGGACGATGGCGAGGTCGCCCCTCATGGTCGGCGGCGACCTGCCTCACACGTCCGAGCAGACGCTCGAGCTGCTCGCGAACCCCGCGATCCAGGAAGTGCTCACGGGGTCACGTGAGGGCGCGGAGGCGCTGCGCGAGCCGCTCGACGACGGCGAGATCATCGCATGGACGGCATCGGCCGCACGGGGCGATCGCCGGTATGCCGCGGTGTTCTGGACGGGCGGTCAGCCACGCGCGATCCGCGTTCCCGTGTCGTCACTCACCCCTCATGCCACCCACGCGACGCGGGTCACCGACCTGTGGGGGGCATCGTCCCTTGCCAGGCTCGACGGGGGCGACCTGGTCGCCACCCTCGCGCCCCACGACGTCGCGTGGGTCGCGTTCGATAACGTTCTCTAGACTCGTCATCCGCGCAGCGACGCGCGGCCAGAAAGGACCATCGTGATCCACGCCTCCCTCATCCTCGATCCCGCCTACCGCGTAGGGCCGGTGCGCCGGCGCACGTTCGGTTCGTTCGTCGAGCACCTCGGCCGCTGCGTCTACAGCGGCATCCACGATCCCGCCTCCTCGACCGCGGATGCCGACGGCTTCCGGGAGGACGTGATCGCGCTCACGCGGGAGCTGGGCGTGTCGACGGTCCGGTATCCGGGCGGCAACTTCGTGTCGGGATACCGCTGGGAGGACGGGATCGGGCCCGTCGAGTCGCGGCCGCGGCGACTCGACCTCGCATGGCACTCGACCGAGCCCAACCTCGTGGGCGTCGACGAGTTCATGCGGTGGTCGGCCAAGGCGGGCACCGAGCCCATGATGGCCGTCAACCTCGGCACCCGCGGCGTGCAGGAGGCGCTGGACCTGCTCGAGTACTGCAACGTCGAGGGCGGCACGTACTGGTCCGACCTGCGCCGCTCCCACGGCGCCGAGCTCCCGCACAACATCCGCATGTGGTGCCTGGGCAACGAGATGGACGGGCCGTGGCAGCTCGGCCACAAGACGGCCGACGAGTACGGGCGCCTCGCGGAGGAGACCGCGCGCGCGATGCGCATGATCGATCCGGACCTCGAGCTGGTCGCGTGCGGGTCCTCGGCCTCGTCGATGCCCACGTTCGGGGAGTGGGAGCGCACGGTGCTCGGGCACACGTATGAGCAGGTCGACTACGTGTCCGCGCACGCCTACTACTTCGAGGAGGACGGCGACCTGGGCTCGTTCCTCGCCTCGGCGGTCGACATGGATCACTTTGTCGAGGCGGTGGTCGCGGCGGCGGACCTGGTGCGCGCGCAGAAGAAGGCGACCAAGCGCATCCACCTCTCGTTCGACGAGTGGAACGTCTGGTACCAGCATCGCGCGGAGTCGCGCCCGCCGTCGGGCACCGATTGGCCGGTCGCGCCCGTGTTGCTCGAGGACCGCTACAACGTCGCGGACGCCGTGGTCGTGGGCGGCCTGCTCATCTCGCTCCTGCGCCACACGGACCGGGTCCACTCGGCGTCGCTTGCACAGCTGGTCAACGTGATCGCACCGATCATGACCGAGCCGGGCGGACGCTCGTGGCGCCAGACCACCTTCCACCCCTTCGCGCAGGCCGCGGCGCTCGCGCGCGGCGAGGTGCTGCGCGTCGAGGTCCAGGCGCCGCTCTACGAGACCGCGCGCTACGGGGAGGTCCCCCTGCTCGACGCGGTGGCGACCCGCGATCCCGAGACGGGCGAGACCGTGATCTTCGCGATCAACCGCTCCCTGACCGAGCCTCTCGCGCTCGACGTCGACCTGCGCGCGCTGCCGGGCCTGCGGGTGCTGGGCGCGACAAGCCTCAGCAACCCCGACCACACGTGGTCGGCGACCGCGGATGACGACTCCTCTGTCGCGCCGGTCGCCAACGCCACGGCCGCCGTCACCGACGGACGGCTGGGCGCGAGCCTGCCCCCGGTGTCGTGGAACGTCATCCGGCTCGGCAAGTGACGCGTCGACGCACGCTGATCGCGGCGGCCGCGGGGCTGGCGGCGGCAGCGGCGGTGACCGCGACGGCGCTGTGGGCACCGTGGACGGCCGACTCCGCCGGCGCGACTCGCGTCGACGCGACGGGGGACATCGCCGTCCACGACCCCGCGCTCGTCGCCGGCACGCAGGACCACGACTGGTACGTGTACTCGACCGGCGACGTGCGCCGGGGACTCGGCGCGCCGCAGATCAGGCGGTCGAGCGACGGTGTCGAGTGGGAGTACGTGGGCACGGCATGGGACGCGGACACACGCCCCGAGTGGGTCTACGAGGCGATACCCGGGGTCGAGAACTTCTGGGCGCCGGAGCTCATCGAGCACGACGGCACGTGGTACCTCTACTACTCCGCGTCGACCTTCGGTTCCAACCGGTCGCTGATCGGCCTCATGACATCGCCCACTCTCGACCCCGACGATCCCGCCTACGGGTGGACCGACCAGGGCGAGGTGTGGCGCTCGGAGCCCGGCGTCACGCACTACAACGCGATCGATGCGGGCGTGGTCGAGGACGCGGACGGCGCGCCGTGGATGGCCTTCGGCTCGTTCTGGGGCGGCATCCACCTCCTGCAGCTCGAATGGCCCAGCGGGAAGCCGGTGGCGGAGGCCGAGCCTGTCATGATCGCGTCGCGGGGCACGCAGACCAACGCGATCGAGGCGCCCTACCTCGTGCACAGGGACGGCTACTACTACCTCTTCGTGTCGCGCGACTCGTGCTGCCAGGGAGTCGACTCGACGTACTCCGTCGCGGTGGGACGCGCGACGGACGTCACGGGTCCGTACCTCGACAGGTGGGGCAACGACATGAGGCACGACGGCGGAGACGAGCTGCTCGCGACCCGCGGCGCGATGATCGGCCCCGGCGGGCAGTCCTTCTCGGACGGCTACCTCGCGGCGCACGTCTACGACGCCGACCTCGGGGGAGCGCCGCGCCTCGAGCTGCGCGAGCTCGCGTGGACCGAGGACGGCTGGCCCATCGCCCGGACGGCCGAGGAGCTCGCCGACTAGTGTCCCGAATGCACACGCGGCGGTGCGGCGGTGGCGCTACGGTCGTGTCATGACAGGCTCCGCCCGGCGCGCGCTGTTCGCCCTCGCCGCCGTGGTCGCCGCGGCCGTCACCGGGATCTTCGCGTTCGTGGGGGACGGGGTGCCCCCGCGCACCGACGGCGGGGTCCTGGCGGTCGCGGCGAACCACGGTCACACCGCAGCATGGGTCCTCCTGACCGTGGCCTTCGCCGTGGCGGCGGTGCGCGGCGCCTGGAGCACCGCCTCCCAGGTTCCCGCGATGGGTGGCCTCGCGTGCTATGCCGCTTTCCTGCTCGCGACCTTCGTGTTCTGACGGGACGATGCCCGGGTGAGCCCGCGCCAGCCTCGCCCCGAAATTTGGTCACGATCCGGTAAAGACCGGGCGTAGGGTGGACCCAGGCGCGGCGAAGGCCGCGCCCTTCGCGACAGCGTGGTCGCGAAGGCCGGAGACCGGCGACGAAGCCGGTCCAAAGGAGGATCATGGCCGCCGCTCCAGTCCCCGATCCCGCCGCTGCCGCCGAGCACCGACGCGAGGCGTCCCCTCGCCCGCGGTCCCGATGGCCGCTGAGCGCGCGCGTCGCCGTGGTAGCGCTGGGCGTCGCGACTCTCGCCCTGCCGTGGGGGATGGTGACGCTGGGCGGAATGGTTGCGGACGGCGCGGTGCGCGTGGCGGGCGGAGCGGAACGCGTCGCGGATGGCGTGTCACAGGTCGACGAAGGCGCGCATGCCCTGAGCGCGGGAGCCTCGCAGCTCGCGGACGGCGCCACCCGTGTCGAGGAGGGCGCGACGACGCTCGCGACCGGCGCGACGGACTACACGACCGGGGTCGGCCACTACACGGATGGGGTGGCCGAGTACACCGAAGGCGTCGCGCTCTTCGCGGGCGGTGTCGACTCCCTCGCCTCGGGCGCGCGGCTCTACCTCGACGGCGTCGGGCTCGCGGCCGACGGCGCGACGACCCTCGACGCCGCCACCGCGGATGCGGCGCGCGGCGCGCACGACCTCACGGAGGGCGCGGCCTCTCTCGCGCAGGGCACCGCGGCAACCTCCGCCGCCGCGACCGAATCCGCCGAGGACGCCGCGGCACTCGCGGTCGACCTCTTTGCCGCGAAGACCGCCGCACGGGAACTCGATCGCTCGTCGGACGCCCTAGCCGCCGACGCCGCCGCGCTCGACGAGCACGCCACGGCCCTCGCCGGCGCCCTCGAGAACGCCTCCCAGGCAGCCTCGGGCACCGACGGCCTCCTCGAGTCCGTCGCCGCGCTTGAGGACCTCATCGAGGGCCTCCACGCCGGGACCGTGGACCCCGCGACCCTCGCGGCCCTCGACGCCGAGATGGCGCGGGTGGCCTCGCAGGCGGAGGGGGCCGCGCTCGCCCTGACCGCGGGGGCATCGGCGCTCGAGGGCTCGGCGGCCCCGGCCGCCGCCGCGCTCGCCGACTCGAGCCGCGCTCACCACGACGCGACGCTGGCGCAGTCCGCCAGGCTCTCGGACGCGTCGGACGCCGGATCCCGCGTCGCGGGTCTCGCTGGCGGCGTCGCGGTGGGAGCGCGGGACGTTCACGAGGGCGCGTCGACGCTCGTGGTTCACCAGGAGGAACTCGCAACCGGTCTTGACCGGGTCGACTCCGGTGCCGCAGAACTCTCGGCGGGTCTCGCGCGGCTCGACGACGCGAGCGGCTCGATCAACGAGGGCATCGACAGCCTCACGAATGGCGTGGCGCGGCTCACCGAGGGGGCGAGCAGGCTCGACGCCGCGGCCACGACCCTCGAGGAGGGTGGGCTCACGCTCGTCGACGGCGCGGGCCGGCTCGCGGACGGTACCGGCGAGCTCGCGGACGGCGCCGGAACGCTCACGGACGGCGCGGCGCGGCTCGCGACGGGAACCGGCGAGCTCGCGGCCGGGGGCGACACCCTGGCGAGCGGGGCGGCCGCTCTCGCGGACGGGGCGGCGCAGGCGGGACCCGAGGGGGTCGGGCGCGTGCTTGCCGCGGCCCTCGCCGCGGTCGCGCTCATGAGCGTGATGGTTGCCGGCGCGCTGGCGGGCCGTCGCCGTGCGCCCGCGGCGTCACGCCCGCGCCTGGCCGCCGCGCGAGGCTAGCGCGCTACGACGCCGACGGCGACGGGCTCGGGGAGGGCTCGGGGTCGAGCGGGTTCTCAGGAAGGGTGCGCGGGGCGGGCACGGGCGTCACCAGGCTCGCAGGCAGGCAGGCCGCGTTGGCGGTGAGGGTGCGGGTCTCGTCGAGCTCGGGGGCGAGCGCCGACCTCAAGGTCGATGCCTCCGCGAAGGTGTCGCCCAGCACCACGTCGACCAGCGTTCCGGGGCGATTGTCGAGCACCATGTCGACCGCCTCGAAGTGCCGCGCGACGGTGTACGCCTGGTGGACGCCGTTCGGGCCAAAGTAGAGGCGCACGCCCTCGGGGTAGCCGCGGCTCCAGTTGCTCGCGCCCAGCAGCACGAACCCGCGGGACTCGAGGTCACCGGCGACATCCGACGCGAGTCCGCTCGTCTCGGTGCCGTTGAGCACGCGCACGGCGACCTGATCCGCGGGAAGCGGCGTCGACGACGGCGGCGGGCACACGAGGTCGACATCGCTCTCGAAGGCGCCCGCCGGGGTGACGAACGGCTGCGAGAACGGACCGTCGACATCGCCCTTGTACACACCCGCGGCGAATACCGCCGCGAAGGCCACGAGGATCACCAGGACGCCAAAGACGATGATCTGGCGCTCGCGACGGTGACGGCGGACCTTCGCGCGCCGCGCATCGGGGCGGCCCATCGCTGGCTGGGTCACTCGTACCATCCCGTCGCGGTTCAGGACATCTGGCGGAGGATGGGGGATTCGAACCCCCGAGGGCTTGCACCCAACACGCTTTCCAAGCGTGCGCCATAGGCCACTAGGCGAATCCTCCAGGCCCGGCAATATTACCCGAGGCCGCGCGTCTGCGAGTACAGCGCGCGAGACAGGGGTGTCGGGAGTGCGGTTAGACTAGTCGGCGACCCCTCACGTGGCGTCATCTCGCCCAACTCCCCCAGGTCAGGAATGAAGCAAGGGTAAGCGGGCTCTGTCGGGTGCGTGGGGGGTCCTTTCGCGCCCGGACGATGCTGTGGATGGCCCGCGCGGGCCGTCTCACCCCCGCACTAGAGTCGTATCCGTGACCACCGCCCTGTACCGCCGCTACCGTCCCGACACCTTTGCGGACGTCGTGGGCCAGGAGCACGTGACCACCCCGCTCATGCAGGCGTTGAGGGCCGACCGCGTCAATCACGCGTACCTGTTCTCCGGGCCGCGCGGATGCGGAAAGACCACGTCGGCCCGCATTCTCGCCCGCTGCCTCAACTGCGCCCAGGGCCCCACGGACTCGCCGTGCGGCGAATGCGACTCGTGCGTCGAGCTCGCGCGCGGCGGCGCCGGTTCCGTCGATGTGGTCGAGATCGACGCGGCATCGCACAACGGCGTCGACGACGCGAGGGAGTTGCGCGAGCGCGCGGCGTTCGCGCCCGCGCGCGACCGCTACAAGATCTTCATCCTGGACGAGGCCCACATGGTCACCACCCAGGGCTTCAACGCGCTCCTCAAGCTCGTGGAGGAGCCGCCGCCACACGTGCGCTTCATCTTCGCGACCACGGAGCCGGAGAAGGTGATCGGCACCATCAGGTCCCGCACGCATCACTACCCGTTCCGGCTGGTGCCGCCGCCCGTGCTCACCGGCTACCTCCAGTCGCTGTGCGAGGCGGAGGGCGTGACGGTCGCCTCGGGCGTGTTGCCGCTCGTGGTGCGCGCGGGTGGGGGATCGGTGCGCGACACGCTGTCCGTGCTCGACCAGCTGATGGCGGGGTCGGACGCCGCCGGCGTGAGCTACGAGCGCGCGATCGCCCTGCTGGGCTTCACGGACGCGACGCTGCTCGACGACGCGATCGACGCGATCGCCGCGGCCGACGGCGCCTCGCTGTTCGACGTCGTGCAGCGCGTGATGTCCACTGGCCACGAGCCCCGCAGGTTCGTCGAGGACCTGCTCGAGCGCATGCGCGACCTCCTGGTGCTCACCGCCGCGGGCGAGGGCGGCGTCCGTGCCCTCGGCGAGATGCCCGAGGACCAGCTCGAGCGCATGCGTGACCAGGCGCGACGGCTGGGACTCGCGCGCGGCTCCGTGGCGGCCGACCTCATCAACGACGCCCTCACCCGCATGGTCGGGGCAACATCTCCGCGCCTTCACCTCGAACTGCTGTGTGCGCGGCTGCTCGCGTCGGATCCGGGAACGGTCGCCACCGCGCCCGCCGCACCCACCGCACCCGCCGCGCGCGCCAGTGAGCCCGCGGTGGCGACGCCTGCCCCTGCTCCCGCGGCCGCTCCGGCGCCCGCCCCTGCCGCGAATCCGACCCCCGCTCCCTCAGCCGCACCCGCGCCGGCACCCAAGCCCGCGCCCGCCCCCGCCGCGGCACCCGAGACCGCATCCGACGACGACTGGTCCCCCGCCCCGGCGGCCCCCGCGCCCACGACGGCCGGCGCATCGGCTCCCGCGACGACTCCCGCGACGACACCGTCAACCGGACCAGCGGGAGGCGCCGCCGACACCGAGCTCGTCCGCAGGCGATGGCCCGAGGTGCTCGGGACGCTCGAGCGGTGGCGCGTCACGTGGACGCTCGTGAGCCAGAACGCCCAGGTGTCCTCGGTCGAGGACGGCGCGCTGTCGCTCGCGGTCGCCAACCCCAACCTGGTGTCGATGCTCGACGGCGGCAAGCACGCCGAAAACCTCCAGCTCGCGATCCGCGAGACGCTCGGCATGCAGCTGCGCATCACGGCCTTCGCGGGACCCGTCGCCGCCACCCAGGCGTCACCGGCGCGCGCGGCGTCACCCTCCGCGGCAGCCGCCGCACCCCCGGCTGCCGCGACGCCCACGGCCCGGCCGTCCTCCCCCACGAGCCCCGCCTCCCCTGCCACGGGCGCGACACCGCGAGCCACGGCATCGGCCCCTCCGCCGTGGGACGTGCCGCCGGACCTACCACCCGATGTGGAGCCCCCCTTCGACGAGGAGGAGATCTCCGCGGACGATGCCCGCGCCGAGGACTCGCAGCTCTCGGGTGCGGAGGTCGTGGCGAAGATGCTCGGCGGAACGATCGTCGAGGACTAGTCACCCCGTGCGCCTACTCTTGACCCCATGTACGACGGCGCGGTGCAGGACCTTATCGACGAGCTCGGCCACCTCCCTGGCATCGGGCCCAAGAGCGCGCAGCGCATCGCGTTCCATCTGCTGAGCACAGACCCCACGGATGTGCGTCGGCTCGCCGACGCGATCATCACGGTCAAGGAGAAGGTGCGCTTCTGCGCGACATGCGGCAACGTCGCGGAGTCCGAGCAGTGCCGGATCTGCGCCGACCCGCGCCGCGCCGAGGACCTGCTGTGTGTGGTCGAGGAGCCCAAGGACGTGGTGGTCATCGAGCGCACGCGCGAGTTCCGCGGCCGCTATCACGTGCTGGGCGGCGCGATCGACCCGATGAACGGCGTGGGGCCCGACGACCTGCGCATCCGCGAACTGCTCACGCGCCTCGGCGACGGCAAGGTCGAGGAGGTCATCATCGCGACCGACCCCAACATCGAGGGCGAGGCCACCGCGACGTACCTCACCCGCATGCTCGTGCCGCTCGGCGTGACGGTGTCGCGCCTCGCCTCGGGACTGCCGGTGGGCGGCGACCTCGAGTATGCCGACGAGGTCACGCTGGGTCGCGCGTTCGAGGGCCGCCGCACCGTCAGTTGAGTCGCGCTCACTCCGCCGAGCGCCGCGAGGTCAGGCCACGCGCGTGCCCTGGCGGAGCTTCTTGTAGGGCACCCGCAGGCGAGAGATGACGATCCACACCGAGCCGAGCAGCAGCGCGATCTGGAGACCCAGGCCCACCCACGGCGCCGGCGCGTAGACCGACATCGCCTCCTGCTCCGCCTCCCAGTCGCCCTCGTCCATCATGGGCGGCTCCTCGCCCGCGGCCATCGCGGCGAGGTTGGCGCACTCGTCGTAGGTGCGCCCGGCAAGGTCCTCCTCGGACGGCCCCATGCGCCACCCGGACACGGTGGCATGCATGATCGCGAACACGCCGGGGGCGGCGCGACCGTCCTTCTCGTAGGTCTCGGCGTTGATGATCGGCGACACCTCCCCGATCATCACCACGGGGTTGGCGAGGATCATCCACGCGATGCGGTCGGTGTGAGCCACCCCGTACTGCGAGCTGTACTCCATGCAGGGCAGCGAGGCGACATCGAGCTCGGAGAAGTCGCCCGTCATCTGGGCATCCTCGTATGCACGCTGCTGCTCGGGAGTCATCGCCCCGTAGTCGACGTAGCGGTTGACGTCGGTCACCGTCTCGGACACCAGTGGCTGCACGAACACGAACGCCAGCAGCGTGCCGAGCAGCAGGAACCCGGTGGTGAGGTGCGCGAGCGACACGGACGCCACGGCACGCGCGGCGAGAGAGGACCACGCGAGGCCGATCGCGGTGGACGTGAGTACGACCAGCAGAATCGCGCCCAGCACGATCGCGAGCTCGTCCCAGTGCCAGCCCGAGCGCGAGAACGCGTACACGAGGAGGGGCGTGGTGGTCACCAGCACCGCGAAGGCGATGAACCACGAGGCGAGCAGCTTGCCGATCGCCAGGTCTCCTGCGGTGAGCCGCGTCATCTGCAGCGGGGCGAGCACCCCCTCCGCGGAGTCACCGTTGATCGACGTCGCGGCGAGGGACGGCGCGATGAGCATGCCGGCTCCGAGCACCAGCACGAGCACCATCTCGAGCGGTCCCGAGGTCTTCTCGTCGGACGAGGACACGGCGACGAGGATCCCGAGACCGAGGATCACGGCGAGCACGAGTCCGTAGAAGATCCACCCCTTGACGGTGGGGCGGCGGCGTCGCAGCTCGATTCCGGTGACGAGCCACACGCCGCGCGGAGTCGGCAGCCAGGGGTTGCCTCCGGCGGGGGTGCGGGGGGACGATGCGGGCGCCGGGACGCCCGCAGATGCCGGGTGCTGGTCCACGAGAGTCATCGCCGCTCCTCCTCCATCGCCATATACGTCTGTTCGAGCGCGCTGCCGGCGGGGCCGAAGCGGTGGACGGGCACGCCCTTGGACATGAGCCACGCGAGCGCCTGCGCCGCCTCCTGGTCGCTGCCCACGCGGATCACGATTCCCGTCGGCTCGTCGTCGTACGGCACCCGCGAGTCCGCGAGCGCGGCGCGCAGCAGGGAGTCGTCGAGAGTCGCGACCCGGTACCTGGTCTTCGCGTCCGCGACGTGTGCGGCGGCCTCGTCGCCCAGGGTGCGTCCCTTGGACATGAAGATCGCGTCGTCGACCATCTCGTCGAGTTCCGCGAGCACGTGGCTCGAGACCAGCACCGCGCGGCCCTGCGCCGCGAGATCGCGCACCAGTGTGCGCAGTTCGATGCGCGAGCGCGGGTCCAGGCCGTTGGCCGGCTCGTCGAGCAACAGCACTTGAGGGTCGTTCATGAGCGCCCGTGCCAGCGACAGCCGCTGCTTCTGTCCGCGCGACAGCACGCGCGCGGGCCGGTCGGCGAACTCGCCCAGGTGCACCGTCTCGAGCAGCGCGGCGCCTCGCGCGCGCGCCTCGTCCTTGGAGATCCGATATCCGCGCCCCATGAGCGTGAGGGTCTGCAGGCACGTGAGGTTGTCCCACGAGCCCAGCTGATCCGGCATCCAGCCGATCGACGCGCGCACCGCCGCGGAGTCGTGTCGAGGGTCCGCGCCCGCGACGCGGATCTCGCCTGCGTCCTGGCGCAGCAACCCCGCGAGCATGAGCATCAGCGTGGTCTTGCCGCAGCCGTTCGGTCCGATCAACGCCGTCACGTTGCCCGGCTGCACCTCAAGCGTCGCGTTGGTCACGGCCTGCACCGAGCCGAACGCGCGTGCCACCCCGCTGGCGCTGACCGCCGCGGTGGACACGGCGGATGACATCACCGTCATGGAGCCCCCTAGATTCGCGCGGCGCGGGAGATCGCCCGCAGCCGACACCCCACCCTGACACACTGTGTCGCGCGCTGCCATCAGGGACACCCCTGATAGTGCCCCAGGTGATTACCCCATTTGTGGGGGCTCGAGCGCGCTCGCCAGGCGGCTCTCCGGCTCGTAGCCCACGCGCACGTCGCGCAGCGGAAGCCCGTAGACGACGGTCGCGCGACCGTCCGCATGCACCGGCGCGTCGACCCGGCCGTCGACCACCATGGACAGCCAGTCGCCGTGGACGGCGTCCGCGAGCTGCTGCGGCGCGTCGGGTCCCGTGCGACGCACCGCGGTCGGCTCGCGCAGCACGTCGAAGCCGAACGGGAGGTCGAGGCAGTGAGAGGACAAGCCGTTCACGGGGCTCACCCACCGGAAGTCGTAGGCCCAGGTGCGCGACGATGCCGCGGTCGCGGCGCGCTGCCCCGCCCACCTGGCGACGTGGCGGCGGAAGAGGCCGTCGGTAAGGGCCTGACCCGCCGCGGACGCCGGGGTCGGCTCGGGGGCGCGCTCGATCAGCGCGGCGCGCTCGGCCTCTGGCACGCCGCCCTTCGCGAGCAGGCCTGTCGCGTCCGCCCCCTCGAGCCCCGTCACGTGGCCCAGTGCCCCGTTGAACTCGTGAGCGGTGGACCCGATGAGCAGCGCCACGCCGTCTCCCACTCCGGCACGGATCGCGTCGGCGATGGTGGTGGGCACCAGCTCGCCGTCGATCACGGGCGACAGCGGCAGGCCCGCCCCGCCCATCGCCCCCGCGAGCGGGTCGCCGGGGTCGAGCGCCGTCGCGGCGTCCTGCGCGGCGAGGATCCGCCCCTCGGGCACGTTCGCGAGGTCGGCCCTGCGGGGCGCAGCCGTCGTCGCCAGCCCCAGGGCAGCGGCGACCCGCGCGGCGGCGACCACGGCATCGTCCCTGCGCACGGGGATGTCCGCGGGCGACAGCGCCATCACCGCCCGGAAGAGGCCCTGCGCCGCGGGCATGGTCAGCAGCCGCATCACCGCCGAGCCGCCGGCGGACTGGCCTGCGATCGTGACGCGCGCGGGGTCGCCGCCGAACGCGCGGATGTTCTCCTGCACCCACGCGAGCGCGGCGAGCCAGTCGAGCACGCCACGGTTGGGCGGCGCATCCTCGATCCACCCGAAGCCGTCGAAGCCCAAGCGGTAGGCCGGTGCGACCGTCACGACTCCGTCGCGGTGGAACGCCTGCCCTCCGTACCAGGGGCTCGCGTGAGAGCCGCCCACGAAGCCGCCGCCGTGGATGTAGACCAGGACGGGCAGGCCCGCGTCGGGGCTCGGGTCGGGGGTGCCCACATCGAGGGTGAGCAGGTCCGTGCCTGGGATCGAGGGCTCGGGCACGAACGGGTCGTCCCACGGCGACCACCGTTGCGGGGTCGCGCCGTGGAGGAGCGCCGGCCGCACGCCCTCCCAGGGAGTCCGCGGCACGGGGGCAAGGAAGCGGCGCTCGCCCACGGGCGGCTCGGCGTAGGGGACGCCAAGGAAGATCGCGGCGCGGCTCACCGAGCCGTCGGCGGAACGATGCTCGCGCCACGCGCCGCGCACGGCGCCGGAGGCGGTGGTGACCACGGGAGACGACGGAAGGGATGCGACGATGCTCACGGGACCACCGTAGGTGCTCCACGCGCGCGTGCCCCTAGAATGAGACACCGTGTCCGCCATGCGGTCACGGACCCCCCATTTCCTCCTGGAGCCTTGCATGTCGCTTGTGGTGCAGAAGTACGGCGGATCGTCCGTCGCCGATGCCGAGGCGCTGCGGCGCGTCGCTCGGCGCGTGGCGGACACGGTGCGCGCGGGACACGACGTGGTCGTCACGGTGTCCGCGATGGGCGACACGACGGACGAGTTGATCGACCTCGCGAACCAGGTGACGGACTCCCCCGACGCTCGCGAGATGGACATCCTGCTGACCGCGGGCGAACGCATCTCCATGGCGCTGCTCGCGATGGCGATCGGCGCCGAGGGCGTCCCCGCGCAGGCCTTCACGGGCCCCCAGGCGGGCGTCATCACCACCGAGCACCATGGCCGCGCGCGCATCATCGACGTCGCTCCCGGCCGCCTGCAGCGCGCGCTGTCTCAGGGCAAGGTCGCGATCGTCGCCGGCTTCCAGGGCCTCAACCAGGAGACGCAGGACGTCACCACGCTCGGGCGCGGCGGCTCGGACACGACCGCGGTCGCCCTCGCGGCCGCGCTCGGCGCCGACGTGTGCGAGATCTACACGGACGTGGACGGGGTCTTCACCGCCGACCCGCGCATCGTCCCCACCGCCCGCAAGCTCGACCGCATCACGTATGAGGAGATGCTCGACCTGGCGGCCTCGGGCGCGAAGGTGCTCATGCCGCGCTGCGTCGAGTACGCGCGCCGGTTCACCGTACCCATCCACGTGCGTTCCTCCTTCTCCGGCCTGGAGGGAACGTGGGTCGTGGGGGAGACTGAAGAAGGAGACGAGATGGAAGACCCGATCATCGCGGGAGTCGCGCACGATAGGTCCGAGGCGAAGATCACCGTCACGGGCGTCCCCGACGTGCCCGGATCCGCGGCCCGCCTGTTCGAGGCGGTCGCGCGTGCCGACGTCAACATCGACATGATCGTGCAGAACGTGTCGGCGACCAACACGGGCGTGACGGACATCTCCTTCACGCTGCCCTCTGCCTCGGTGCCCGCCGCGATCGCGGCGATCGAGGCCGACGACGTCGCGATCGGCTACACGGGCCTCGCGACCGACGACTCGATCGGCAAGGTGTCGCTGGTCGGCGCCGGGATGCGCTCGAACTCGGGCGTGTCCGCCAAGTTCTTCGCCGCGTTGCGGGATGCGGGAGTCAACATCGAGATGATCTCGACCTCCGACATCCGCATCTCGGTGGTCACCCGCGACGTCGACCTCGAGAAGGCGGTGAAGGCGGTGCACACCGCGTTCGACCTCGACTCGACCGAGGGCGAGGCCGTGGTCTACGGAGGGACCGGACGATGAGCCTGACCATTGCAGTCGTGGGAGCCACCGGACAGGTGGGCGCGGTCATGCGCGAACTCGTCGCGGAGCGCTTTGCCGATGCCGACGTTCGCCTGTTCGCGTCGTCGCGCTCGGCGGGCACGACGCTGACGCACCTGGGGCGCGACATCCTCGTCGAGGATGTCGCGGCGGGCGACTTCGCCGGCATCGACATCGCGCTGTTCTCCGCGGGCGGCGCCGCATCCAAGGAGTACGCGCCACGGTTCGCCGCGGCCGGGGCGATCGTGATCGACAACTCGTCCGCGTGGCGCAAGGACCCCGAGGTGCCGCTCGTCGTCTCCGAGGTCAACCCCGACGCTCTCGACTCGATCCCCAAGGGGATCGTGGCGAACCCCAACTGCACCACGATGGCCGCGATGCCCGTGCTCAAGCCGCTCCACGAGGCCGCGGGACTCGAGCGCCTCATCGTGAGCTCGTACCAGGCCGTGTCCGGCTCGGGACTGGCGGGCGTCCAGGAACTCCACTCGCAGGCGCTCGCCGTGGTCGAGGGCGCGGACGCGCTCGCGCACGGCGGCTCGGCCGTCGAGTTCCCGGCGCCGGTCAAGTACGTGGCCCCCATCGCGTTCAACGTGGTGCCGCTCGCCGGCTCCGTGGTCGACGACGGATCGAACGAGACCGACGAGGAGCAGAAGCTCCGTCACGAGTCGCGCAAGATCCTGGGCCTGCCCGAGCTGGCGGTCTCCGGCACATGCGTGCGCGTGCCCGTCTTCACCGGCCACTCGCTGTCGATCAACGCCGAGTTCGAGCGCGGCATCACCCCCGAGGACGCGTACGAGATCCTGGGCTCGGCCCCCGGCGTGCGCGTCGAGGAGGTGCCCACGCCGCTCGCCGCCGCGGGCGGCGACGTCTCGCTCGTGGGCCGCATCCGCCAGGACCAGTCCGTCGAGGGCACGCGCGGCCTCGCGCTGTTCATCTCAGGAGACAACCTGCGCAAGGGCGCGGCCCTCAACGCGGTCCAGATCGCCGAGCTGATTGCCGCGCGCCTGGTCGCCACGACCGAATAGCCCGCGCGGGGCATCGTCCCCTCGCAGGAGACACAGAAGGGGCCGGATCCGTATGGATCCGGCCCCTTCTCTCAACCGTCGGGGTGACAGGATTTGAACCTGCGGCCTCGTCGTCCCGAACGACGCGCGCTACCAAGCTGCGCCACACCCCGGTTTTTGAGCCTGCTTAGGATATCGGACGCCGAGCGGTTTCATGAAATCGCGCGCACGGCCGCCCGGCGGCGGCCCGGCGACCGCTTAGCCGCGCGGGACGAGCGTGAGGATGCTCGCCTCGGGACGGCACGCGAATCGCACCGGCGCATACGGCGAGGTGCCCAGCCCCGCCGAGACGTGCACATAGGTGCCCGTGCCGCCCGACTCGGGACGCACTCCCGGCCAGCCGTGCAGGCCGCTCGCGCGGCTCGTGTCCAGGTCGCAGTTGGTGACCAGCGCGCCGTAGAAGGGGACGCACACCTGGCCGCCATGGGTGTGCCCGGCGAGGATGAGGTCCGCGCCGTCGGCGGACAGCAGGTCGAGGGCACGGCGGTAGGGAGCGTGCACCACGCCGATGCGGGCATCCGCGTCCGCGGGCCTGTCCGCGGGCGCGGGCATGGCGTCGCGACCGATGTGAGGGTCGTCGAGGCCCACCAGGTCGAGCACCGCGCCACCTGCCGTCAGGGATCCGCGCGCGTTGTCGAGATCGACCCATCCGGCCCCCGTGAGGCCCGCGATGAGATCGCCCGTGGGGAGCACGGTCGGCGAGCGCCTGACGCGCGTGGGGCTGACGAAGTACGTGAACGGGTTCTTGGGGTGGGGGCCGAAGTAGTCGTTGGAGCCCAGGACGAACGCGCCGGGCTTGTCGAGCAGCGGCTCCAGCGCCTCAAGCACGGTCGGGACGGCATCCACATGCGCGAGGTTGTCACCCGTCGTGATGACCGCGTCGACGTTCTCGCGCGCGAGCGACCTGACCCAGGCGACCTTGCCGCGCTGCGACGGCGTCATGTGCAGGTCCGACAGCTGCAGGATGCGCACCGGACGCGTGCCGGCGGGCAGGACAGGCACCTCGTAGCGGCGCACGGTGTAGGCGTGCGCCTCCGCGAGGCCCCAGACCAGCCCGGCACCCGCCGCGGCGGCCAGCCCCAGGAGAGCGCGCTTCGCCATGGTCAGTCGCTGCCGTTGTCGTTGTTACCGTTGCCGTTGCCGTTGCCGTTGCCCGGCCCGGGGTTGTCCCCTGGACCCGGCTCCTCATCCTCGTCACTCGGCCAGCCCGCGGGCGGGTTGTCCTTGAACTCGGCGGGCGGCCACGTGTCCCCCCACCAGTCGTCGGGTGCGACGTTCGGGTCCCATCCCGAGGGCCAGTTGGTGTACCAACCGGGCATGGTGTCGGTGGCCACCGTGAAGTTGACGGTCGAGCCCGGCAGGTAGTTGTAGCCCGCGCTGGGCGACTGACCGATGATCGTGCCCGGGGTCTGCGTCGAGTACCGGCGCGAGCCCTCGGCAGCGAGGCGGAAGCCGGCCTTGGCCAGGACGTCGCGTGCCTCGTCCTCCGTGAGTCCGACGATCGACGGCACCGGGATCGGCTTGCCGTAGAGGATCTCGTCGGTGGGTGCAGGGAAGTTCTCGACGGGCATGCCCTCGAGGGCCTTGTCCATGTACGCCTTCCACGTGGGAGCCGCGATGGTGGATCCGTAGAGGACATCGTGGAACACCCCGTTGAGGCGGATGTTCCGACCCGGCTCGTCGACGTTGGGGTTGCCCAGCCACACGGTCGCGACCAGGTTGGGCGTGAAGCCCATGAACCACGTGTGCGCGTTGAGCTGGGCGGTTCCGGTCTTGCCCGCCGAGGGGCGCCCGTCCGCGATGTTCACGTCGCGGCCCGAGCCGTTCTTCATCACCTCCTGCATCGCGTACGCGACGCCGTCGGCGACCTCCTTCTCGATCACGCGCTCGCAGTTCTGCTGCGGCACCTCGAGCTCGTTGCCGTCGGCATCCGTCACCGCGAGGATCGCGAGCGGGTCGCAGCGGACGCCCTCATTCGCGAACACCTGGGCCACCTGCGCCATCGACAGCGGCGAGGCATTTTGGGTACCGAGCGACATCGTCGGGGTGATCTCGAAGTCCTTGCCATCCGCGCGCTCGAAACCGAGTGCTCCGGCGGTGTCGCGGATCGCGCACAGGTCGAGCTGGTTGGTCATGTTGACGTAGGCGGTGTTGACCGAGTTCGCGGTCGCCTGAAGCACAGACTGCTGGTAGGCCCTCGCGCCCTCGACGTTGCCCGGCTTCCAGGTGTCACCCGTCGCGAGGCCATCGAGGCACGAGGCCTCCCACGACTCGGGCTGGTACTCCTGCTCACGCCCGTCGACGTTCTGCATCAGCGCGTGGCCGCTCTTGAGCCACTCCGCCAGGATGACGGGCTTGAAGGTCGATCCGGGCGAGAAGCCGCGCGATCCGCCCCACTCGCGGTCTACGGAGTAGTTGATCGCGGTCGAGCCCTCCTCCTCGGCGGACGGGTCGAACGTCTTGCTCTGCGACATCGCGAGGATCTGGCCGGTCTCGGGGTCGAGCGACACCATGGCCATCGCCCAGCCGCTCGGGTCGTTCGCGGGCAGCGCGTCCCGCAGCGCCGCGTTGGCCGCGCGCTGCTTCGACAGGTCGAGCGTCGTGATGACGTCGAGGCCACCGCGGTAGAGGAGGTCCGCCCCGGTGAGCTCGGCGCCCTCCTGGTTGAAGACGGCATCATCGCGAATGATCTTGGTGACGTAGTCGCAGAAGAACGGGGCATCCGCCGCGGCAACGCACGAGAACTTGGGGCTGGACACGCGCAGCGTGTCCTCGACCGGGATCGACGTGAACTCGTCGAACTCGGCCTCGGTGATGTACTCCTGCTCGTACATCGTGAACAGCACGGTGTCGCGGCGGTTCTTCGCGTTCTCGGGGTAGCGGATGGGGTCCCAGCGCGAGGGGTTCTGCGTGATGCCGGCGATGGTCGCCGCCTCGATCGCGGTGAGGTCGGCGGCGGACTTCGAGAAGTACAGCTGCGCGGCGGCCTCGGCACCATAGGTGTTCGAGCCGAACTGCGCGATGTTGAGGTACTGCTCGATCACCTGCTCCTTACCGCAATCGACGGCCAGGTCCTCGGGGTCGCACTCGATCCCGTACTCGTGGTCGAGGTTCTCCTCGAGAGCGAGCGCGAGTCGCCATTCGCGGATCTTGCGGGACAGGGACACCTCGGTCGCGGACTCCTCGGCCTCCTCGTCCTCGTTCGCGATCGCCTGCTGGAGAAGCGTGTTCTTCACGAGCTGCTGCGTAAGCGTCGAGGCGCCGGGCGAGTTGGGCGACGTGAGGTTGATGTAGGCCGCGCGCATCAGGCCCTCGCCGTCGACGCCGTGGTGCTCCCAGAAGCGCTTGTCCTCGATCGACACCACGGCCTTCTGCAGCCACGGCGAGATCCGCTCGAGCGGCACCACGACACGGTTCTGCGAGTAGAACGTCGCGAGCAGGTTCTCGCCGGTGCGGTCGTAGATGTTTGACTGCTGCGGCAGGCGCACCGCGCTCAGCTCCTGCGGCAGCTCCTCGAAGAGTTCGGCCGAGCCCTCGGCGGCGGATCCCGCGACCGTCACCGCAGGCAGGGCGAGCCCCGCGACCAGGAAGCCGCCCATGATCGACAGCACCACAAAGAGCGCGAGTGCCGTGACCAACTGGACAAAGGTCACCTTCGTGCGGGGACGTCGGGAGGACCGAGACATGCAACAACCTTAAGTCAGCCCCGTGTGGGCCGGTATCGAGGGGAGGTGCGCGGTCGCGCGCGTTAGGCTTCGGAACATGAGAACCACGTGGGAGTACGCGACCGTGCCGTTGATCGACCATGTTACCAAGCAGATTCTCGACCAGTGGGGAGAGGACGGCTGGGAGCTCGTTCAGGTGGTCACCGGGCCCACCGGCGGGCTGGTCGCCTACCTCAAGCGCCCGCGCGAGCAGGCGTAGTCGTGTCGGCATCGCAGCGGCTCGCCGCGCTGGGCCTGTCGCTTCCCGAGGTGGCGACCCCCGTCGGGACCTACGTGCCCGCGCGGCGCCACGGCGACCTGATCCACACCTCGGGTCAGCTGCCGCTCCTCGAGGGCGATCTGCTGGCGGTGGGACTCGTGGGCCAGCGGACCGGCGACGTCACTCCCGAGCGCGCGACCGAGTGCGCCCGCCAGTGTGCGCTCAATGCCCTTGCGGCGGCCGCCCAGGCCGCCGGTGGGCTCGACGCGATCGAGTCCGTGGTGAAGGTGACGGGCTTTGTCGCCTCGGCCCCGGGATTCACGGCCCAGCCAGCGGTCATCAACGGCGCGTCGAGCCTCATGGTCGAGGTCTTCGGCGAGGCCGGCCGCCATGCCCGCTCCGCGGTGGGCGTCGCGTCGTTGCCGCTCGGCGCGCCGGTCGAGGTCGAGATCACGGTCGCGCTGCGCCCGCTATAGCCGCCGCGGCAGGCTGGCCTAGCGCGAGCGCGCCCGCAGCCGGTCCGGCTCGCAGACCTCCACCGCGCCGATGTGGACGTCGATCCATCCACGCGACGCGAAGTCCGCGAGCGCCTTGTTGACCGTCTCTCGCGAGGCACCCACAAGCTGAGCGAGCTCCTCCTGCGTGAGCCCGTGGCGCACCGTGACGTGACCGCGCTCCATGCGGCCGAAGCGGTGGCCGAGGTCCAGGATCGCCTTCGCGACGCGGCCAGGGACGTCCGAGAACACGAGGTCGGCCATGGAGAGCGACTGACGCCTGATGCGCTGCGCGAGCGCCCGCAAGAGGTGCCGCGACATCTCGAGGTGGTCGTCGAGCCACTCGTCGAGGACCGCCTTGGGCAGTTCGAAGACGACGGTCTCCTCGACGGCGTGGGCGCGCGACAGCCGCGGGCCCGGGTCGAAGACGGAGAGCTCCCCGACCATGTCGCCCACCCCCAGCAGCGCGAGCAGGTTCTCGCGCCCGTCCCGCGCGGTGCGGGCCAGCTTGACCTTGCCCTTGACGACGACGTAGAGCGCGTGGCCGTCGTCGCCCTCGTGGAAAATCGTGTCGCCCTTGGCCAACTCGCGACGGCGCATCTGGGCGATCAGCGAGCGCGCGCTGGTGGCATCCATGCCGCCGAACAGCGGCGACGAGCGAAGCAGCTGCTCTTCGCGGGCCGCGTCGGCCATGTCAGCCCTCCTTCGTCACCGATGGGGTGCGATGGGCCTGCGTCAATGCGCGCACCATCTGCGCGGTCACATTATCAAGGGTCGCCGCCAGACGAGCCTCGTAGGCCTCGACCCGCGCATCGAGCGCGTCGATCTCCTCGATCGTCGACACGGAGAAGGCGGAGGCGTCGGGCCACGCGGCCGCACCCAGCTCGGCCGGCGTGGGCGCTCCAGCCGCGAGCGCCTCCCACGACAGATGGAGGCCGGTGGACGATGCCTGGGCCGGCTGGGCGAGAAAGGCAACGGCGAGATCGCGGCGGGCATGAAGGAGTCGCCGCCACCAGCGCACGCGCGCGAGTTCCCTCCGCATGTCTCGGCGTCGTTGCCGGAGGTCTGCGATGACGTCCGCCGCCACTGTCGTGACCACCCATACCTCCCGCACCCACGGCGCCGCGCGCGCCTACCCCCGATGTATCGGCGGGAGGGCGGCTCGTCTTGAGCGGTCGCTAGGGTGTGGCCATGGCCGGCCGCACCCCCCTCACCATCGCCACCGATGCGCAGACTGCGCCGCCGGTGGCGCTGGTGCGCCGGGCGCGCACCATCAATCGCGCGCTCGCGGAGGTGTACCCCGACGCACACTGCGAACTGGACTACCGCAATCCGTTCGAGCTGCTCGTGGCGACCGTGCTGAGCGCGCAGTGCACGGACGTGCGCGTCAACCAGGTGACGCCCGCGCTGTTCGCCCGCTATCCGGATGCCGCGACCATGGCCTCCGCCGATCGCGACACCCTCGAGGAACTGATCCGTCCCACCGGCTTCTTCCGCTCGAAGGCCGAGTCCCTGCTGGGACTCAGCCGAGACATCGTCGAGCGCTTCGGGGGTGTCGTCCCTGGCCGCCAGAGCGACCTGGTGACCCTGCGCGGCGTGGGCCGCAAGACCGCCAACGTCGTGCTCGGCAACGCGTTCGGGATCCCAGGGATCACGGTGGACACCCACATGGGCCGGCTCGCGCGCCGGCTGGGCCTCACGGTCAACGAGGATCCCGTCGTGGTCGAGCGTGACCTCATGGCGCTCATCGAGCGACGCGAGTGGACCCTCTGGTCTCACCGCGTGATTTTCCACGGCCGGCGGCGCTGCACCGCGCGGTCCCCCCAGTGCGGGTCGTGCGAGATCGCCGCGCTGTGCCCGTCGGCCCCGGGCGCGAAGGTGCGCCAGGAGCGCTGACCGGCGCCCAGACAGGCTGACCGCGGGCTGACCCCGCGCTTACCGCGCGGCGGCCTCGTGCGCCGCGCCGCGCGCGGGTTGCGGCGGGTCGAAGCGGTATCCCACGTTGCGCACGGTGCCGATCAGCTGCTCGTGCTCGGCGCCCAGCTTGGCGCGCAGGCGCCGCACGTGAACGTCGACGGTGCGGGTGCCGCCGTAGTAGTCGAAGCCCCACACCTCCTGCAGCAGCTGGTCGCGGGTGTAGACGCGCCCCGGGTGCTGCATGAGGTACTTGAGGAGCTCGAACTCCTTGTAGGTGAGGTCGAGCGGGACGCCCTTGAGACGGGCCGTGTACCCACCGACGTCCACGGTGAGCTCGCCCGACGAGAACTCGGCGACCCGGTCCAGCGGGTCTGCGGCGTTCGCGCGGCCGATCAACAGGCGAATGCGCGCCTCGACCTCGGCGGGCGCGGCGTCCGACAGCACCACGTCGGAGGCTCCCCAGTCCGCGTTGACGATCGACATGCCGCCCTCGCGCAACACCAGCAGGAGCGGCACCGCGACCCCGGTGACCTGGATGAGGTTGCAGTTATTGCGCGCCTCGGCGAGGTCGGTGCGCGCGTCGACAATCAGGACATCGGCGTCCATGGCGTCAAGCATCGCCGACGGCTCCGGCGCGACCACACGGGTGCGATGGGACAGCAGGGCGAGAGCGGGCAAGACCTCGGTCGCGCCGTCGCCTGACGGCGTGAGCACGAGCAGGTCTGCCATTCCCACCTCCGATTTTGGCTTCACTCTAGCGGGGCGCCGTCTGAGACACTAACGCCCATGCTTCCCACCACTCGGGCGACCATCGGCGCCGCAGCGGCTGCCGTCGTGGCCGTCGCGGGATTCCTGGGACCGCGGTATCTCGCGGTCGCCGTGTTCGCGATGACCATCCTGCTCGGGCTCGGCTGGCCGCTGCTGCTGCGCGCGTCGAGGCGGCGCGCGTCCTCCGCGGTGCTCATGGCGGGCGGGACACTTGCGCTGGTCGCGGTGGTGCTCGGGCGGACCGCTCCGTACCTGCGCCACATGGTGATCGCCGTCGCGCTCATGGCGATCGCCGCGCTGGTCTCCGAGGTGTTCTTTCCCAGCTCGCGTGGCAGGGCGGTGACATCGGTCGCGGCGACCTCGGCCGGGGCGATCGTCGTCGCGTCCGGCGCCGCGTGGGTCGCGGCGAGTCGCACGCACGGCGCCGAGGACCTCGTGGTCGCCGCGGGCGCCTCGCTCGCCGTCGCGGCGATCGCCTCGGTGTCGACGCGCAACGGCCACGTCAACACCATCATCGCGCTCGCGCTCGCGACCGGCGTCGGCATGGCCGCGGGAGCGCTCTTCCCCGAGCTGCCCTGGTATGCGGGTGGCGGCGTGGGCCTCCTGTGCGGCGTGATCGTGACGCTTCTCCAGGAGCTCGTCCGCCGAGAGCCGAAGGTCCGCGACCCCCTCGCGGGAATGGCATCGGCCCTCGCGCCCGTTCTTGCAGCAGGCGCGCTCGTGTACATCGGTGGCCGCCTGCTCGTCGGCTAGTCCCGGTGCGCCGGTCTCCGGCGCCCCCTCACAAAGGTCCCTCATGCTCATCCGAGTCCTCATCGTGGTCGCGGTCCTCGCGATCGCCTCCGTCGCCGCGCTCTGGTGGCAGCGCCGCCAAGGCGTGGTGCACGAGGTCGAGCGGGCCGGCGCGCTGTCCTCGGCGACGCTGGGCGTCCAGCGCGGTTTCCACGCGACGTTCGTGCAGTTCTCGACGCCCATGTGCGCCAAGTGCCCGCCCACCGCGGCTCTGTTGTCGCGCATCGCGGGCGAGGACCCGCGCGTGGTCCACGTCGAGATCGACGCCGCCGAGCGGCTCGACCTCGCGCGCGAGTTCGAGGTGATGCGCACGCCCACGATCCTCATCCTCGATGGCGACGGGGTGGTCGTGTCCCGCATCTCCGGCGCCCCAAGCGAGGCCCAGGCGCGCGAGGCCCTGGCCGCGGTCCCCCGCACCGGCACCGACTACTCCATCTAGCCCTACACTCGCCGCAGGAGGCCACCGTGAAGGACATTCAGATCGACCCGCGAGGCCCGCGCTTTGGCGCGTTCTTCCAGCTCGCGTTCTCCGTGGCAGCGCTGCTCGCCGGCGCCAACGCGGCGGGCATCGCGATCATGGCCGTGCTGCTGGTGCTGTTCCTCCCCGGCGCGATCGTGGGACCGCAGGCGACGCTGCAGGGCTGGGTGTTCCGCACCGTCGTGCGACCCCGGCTGGCCCCTCCCACGGAGACCGAGTCCTTCCGTCCGCCGCGCTTCGCGCAGCAGATGGGGCTCGGCTTCGCGATCCTCGCCGTCGCCTCCGGTCTCGCCGGGCTCGACGTCGCGTTCTACGTCTTCACGGCCTTCGTGACGTTCGCCTCGTTCCTCAACGGCGTCTTCAACCTGTGCCTCGGCTGCGAGATCTACCTCCTCGTCAAGCGCGCCACGACCCGGCCCGCCTGACCCGTCATAGACTCGAATCATGACTGCACTCGAGGTGACCTTCACCGCTCTCGCGGTCGCAGCCTTCGGCGCGACCGCCTGGATCGCGGGCATCGTCGCGTTCCGCCTGCTCAAGGGGCCCAAGCGGTGACCTTCGTCATTCCGACCGACCTCGCACCCGAGGTCTACCCCCTCGCATGGGTCGTGGGCGTCTGGGAGGGCCACGGCGTCCTGGAGTATCCCGGGATCGACACCGCCGACTTCCGCCAGCGCGTGGTCTTCGATCACGACGGCGGCCCCTACCTGAGCTACACCTCGACGCTCACCCTCATGGGTCCCGATGGCGAGGAGGGCCAGGTCTGGTCCACCGAGTCGGGATTCTGGCGCGTCGCGCCGTCGGCCCCCGAGGGTGTCGAGCTCGAGGACTTCCAGCACCCGCTCGAGGTGGTGCTCGCGGACGCCTCGGGCCTGCTCACCGCGTACTTCGGTGCCGTGGGCAACGGCCGCATCGACCTCGCGACCCGCTTCGCGGCGGCCACCGAGTCCGGACCCGACGTGCGCGGCGCAACCCGCATGTACGGCAATGTGGGCGGCGAACTCATGTGGGCGTGGGACCTCGCGGCCTTCGGTCACGAGCTGCAGTCGTACGCAAGCGCTCGCCTGTCGCGCGTCGACGCGCCTGGCACGGGGGACGATGCCGAGGTTCAGGAATCGTGACCGGTCGCCCGCGCGTTCTCCCGGCATGACCGCCTCACCTCTTCTGTCGCGCCACGGCGCGGTTCCCGGCGACGGCGCCGACGCGGGTATCGCGTGGCACTACGGCGATCCCACGGCCGAACAGCGCGCCCTCGAGGCCGGCCGCGCGGTCGCCGACCAGTCCCACCTGGGCGTCGTGACGGTCACGGGACCCGACCGGCTCACGTGGCTCGACTCGCTGTGCACGCAGGCCGTCGGATCGCTCGCTCCCGGCGAGTCGTCCGAGCTCATGATCCTGTCCCCTCAGGGACGCATCGAGCACGTCGCGGGGCTCGTGGACGACGGCTCGACCGCGTGGCTCCTGTCCGAGACCGCGCCCGCGCTCGCCGCCTTCCTCGACCGCATGCGCTTCATGCTGCGCGTCGAGGTGGCGGACGTCACCGCGGACTGGGCGGCGATCGGCGAGGCGGTGTCGCGACCGGCCGCCGACGGCGAGCCCGTCACGTGGGTGGATCCCTGGCCGGGCGTGACGGCGGGAGGCACCACCTATGCGGCGTCCCCGACCGACCACCCCGGAGCGGCCCGCGCATGGCGGCTCGTGCTCGTCCAGCGCGACACTCTCGATCGCGAGATCCAGTCGCGACTCGACGCCGGCTGGACGCTCGTGGGCACCTGGGCGACCGAGGCGATCAGGATCGCCGCGCATCGTCCCCGCGCGGGACGCGAGATCGACGAGACCTCCCTGCCGCACGAGCTCGACTGGCTGCGGACCGCCGTGCACCTCCACAAGGGTTGCTATCGAGGTCAGGAGACGGTCGCGAAGGTCCACAACGTGGGCCGGCCGCCGCGGCGACTCACCATGCTTCACCTCGACGGGTCTGGCCACGAGCTTCCCGAGCCCGGGGCACCCGTGCACGGCACTGCCACGGCAGGGGCTCCGGCCCCGATCGTGGGCCGCGTGACATCCGTGGCGCGCCACCACGAACTGGGCCCGATCGCGCTCGCCGTGCTCAAGCGGGCGGTCGACCCGTCGACCATCCTCACCGTGCCCACCGAGGGCGGGCCCGTGGCCGCCGCGCAGGAGCTGATCGTGAACGCGGACGGCTTCTCGGCCGACCGGCCGCCCAAGCCGGGCCCCACGATGAAGGGCCTGCTGATGGGCAAGGGGTGCGCCGCCGACGGCGGCGACCTGCCGTAGCCGTTCGCGCGCTCCACGGGTTTGCTCCGCCGCCGGGGTACGGTGGCTCTGTGGAAATCCCCGTGAGCGAACTGGCGGGCCGCCTGGATGCGGCGCTGTCCGCCGCCCGCGACGGCGAGGACGTCATCCTCACCGAGGACGGACTGCCCGTCGCGAAGATCGGCCCCGTCGAGTCGATGTCCCTGCTGTCCCGGCTCGCCGAGGAGGGCGTGCTGGCCCTTCCCGCGGACGACCGCGCGGTACCGCGCCTGCCTCAGGCCGAGGCGGCCAAGGACGCGCTGTCCAGCCTGCTCGGACGCCTGCGTAGGTAGGGCATGTCTCTCGTCTATCTGGACACGTCCGCGCTGCTCAAGTTGTGCGTCCTCGAGACGGGCAGCGATCTCGCGGTCGCGCTGTGGAGCGGCGCCGATGCGCTGGTGACCTCGCGCATCGCGGACGCCGAGGTGCGCTCGGTGTTGGCCTCGGCCGAGCGAATCGGCAGGATCGACGCCGCCCCCGCCGCGCAGGCCCGTGAGCGATGGGCCGAGCTCTGGCCCGGCATCGCCAAGCTCGAGGTGACCGCGCGCATCGCCGAGCGCGCCGCGGACCTGTGCGATCGCCGCCCGCTGCGAGCGGGAGACGCGCTCCACCTCGCGAGCGCTCTCGAATTCGCCGACGCCTCGCCGGTGTTCGTCGCATGGGACCGCCGGCTCGCGACCGCCGGTCGTGCCGAGGGGCTCCAGGTGCTTCCCCCTGCGTTAGCGTAGGTTCCGGTTTCCCCCCACACCGGAGGTGCATGACGTGTTCGGCTTTGGATTCCTGCAGGGCATGGTGATCTTCGCGATCTCGGCCGCGGCGCTCGTGGGCGCGATCTGGGGGCTCATCGACGCGCTGCGTCGCCCCGAGGGCGCCTTCACCGCGGCGGGCAAGTGGTCCAAGACCGCATGGGTCGCGATCCTCGCGGTGGCGAGCGCGATCGCCTTCATCTCGATGCCGTGGCCCATTGGCACCGGCGGCGGCATCGTCGGATTCCTCGGGATCGCAGCGGTGGTCGGCGTGGTCGTGTACTTCGTGGACGTGCGCCCCAAGCTGGGCGGCTTCGGACCCACGCGGGGCTCGGGCAACGCGCAGCGCGGCGGCTGGTAGGTGAAGGCGGTCCTGCAGCGCGCGTCGCGCGCCTCCGTGACCGTCGACGGCACGGTGACGGCATCGTTCACCCGTCAGGGAATCGTGGCACTCGTGGGGGTCACGCACGGCGATGGCCCCGAGCAGGTGCAGACGATCGCGCGCAAGATCGCCGAGCTGCGCATCCTCACGGACGAGCGGTCCGTGGCGGACGTGGGGGCACCCGTCATCGTCGTGTCCCAGTTCACGCTCTACGCGGACACCCGCAAGGGACGCAGGCCGTCGTGGAATGGCGCGGCCCCCGGTCCCGTGGCCGAGCCGCTGGTCGAGTCCGTCGTGGCCGCGCTACGAGAGCGCGGCCTCGACGTCGGGACCGGGGTGTTCGGCGCGCACATGGACGTCGAGCTCGTGAACGACGGCCCCATCACGATCCTGCTCGAGGCCTGACGCCCCGCGGAAGGGCCTAGATGTCCCGCGCCCGCAGCGACACGAGCGCGCCGGCCATCGGCACGACCGCCCACGCGAGCAGGACCACGAGGCCCCACCCGGAGTCCAGGCCGATCTGACCCGCGGCGAGGGGCTCGGTCGCGACGGCCGCCGATGCCGCGGCGGACGGGAGCACCGCGCCCACCCAGTTCGCGATCGTGTTGGGCACGATCGCCAGCACGCCGGGAAGGATGAGCTGCATCGCGACGATGGTGAAGATCGCGCCGACGGAACTGCGCAACAGGACACCGAGCGCGACCGCGAGCATCGCGAACA
Source organism: Demequina sediminis (assembly GCF_039545075.1). Classification (NCBI taxonomy): domain Bacteria; kingdom Bacillati; phylum Actinomycetota; class Actinomycetes; order Micrococcales; family Demequinaceae; genus Demequina; species Demequina sediminis. The sequence continues at coordinate 117,822 of NZ_BAABRR010000003.1, forward strand.
CGACGATGCTGAGCTGGTTGACCAGCAGCGCGCGCATCGTGGCGGTGTCGCCCAGGTCGATGGACACCCCGAGGTCGGCCAGGCCGCCCGCATTGACGGCCCACGCGGTCGCAAGGCCGACGATCCCGATCGCGAGCGCGAACAGCCCCGCGATGGTCGCCTTCGCGGCGAGCACCGTGCCGCGGCCGGGCGTCGCCGTGAAGGTGTTGCGCGCCATCCCCGTGGTGAACTCGGAGGTGGTGAGCAGCGCGCCGAGCACCGCGACGAGCAGGAGCACGAAGTCGAGGCCGAAGTACAGCACCCCCATCACCTCCGCGCTCGAGGAGGAGCCCACGTCGGAGGCGTTCGCGACCACGAGGGTGGGAACACCGACGAACGCCGCGAGCGCAAAGGCGACGAGGATCCAGGTCGACCGCAGGCTGCGCGCCTTGATCCACTCGGAACGGACGGCGCGACGGTAGCCGGCGGGGTGTGCGATGACCTCAACCGCCGCGGCGGAAGGCGCGGGTGCGGTCGTGGCGGATGCGGTGGTCACTTCGCTGCCTCCTTGAGTGCGGCGCCGGTCTCCCCCGGGACGCCCGCGCGGTAGTCGGTCTGGTCTGCGGTGAGCCTCATGTACGCGTCCTCGAGGCTCGTGCTCTCGTCGCGCAACTCCGCGAGCCAGAGGCTGTGGTCGCGGGCGATGCGGCCGATGTCACGGGCATCGAGCCCCGTGACGGAGACGCGTTCGCGGTGATCCAGCTGGGTCACAAGGCCGCCCTCGAGAGTGACGAGCTCGGCGAGGCGCGCCGCGTCCGGCGACGTGACGATCACGCCGGTGCGGGCGTATGCGCCCATGAACTCGTGCAGCGAGGCGTCCGCGAGGATCCTGCCGCGGCCGATCACGATCACGTGGTCGGCGGTCTGCTGAACCTCGCTCATGAGGTGGCTCGAGAGGAACACTGTGCGGCCGTTGTCCGCGAGGCGCCGCGCGAGCTGGCGCACCCACAGCACGCCGTCGGGGTCGAGCCCGTTGACCGGCTCGTCGAACATGACGATGCGCGGGTCGCCGAGGAGCGCGCCCGCGATGCCGAGTCGCTGGCCCATGCCGAGCGAGTAGCCACCCGCCTTCTTCTTGGCGACCGCGGTGAGGCCCGTGAGCTCGAGCACCTCATCGACCCGGCGGTCCGAGATGCCGTGCGTCGCGGCCATCGCGCGCAGGTGGGATCGCGCCGACCGGCGCGGGTGGACGCCCTTGGCGTCGATCAGCGCGCCGATCTCCTTGAACGGCGTGACGAGCTTCGCGTAGGGCTGCCCGTTGACGGTGACCTGTCCGCTGGTCGGCCTGTCGAGGCCGAGGATCATGCGCATCGTGGTCGACTTCCCGGCGCCGTTGGGCCCGAGGAAGCCGGTCACCACGCCTGGCTGCACGGCAAACGTGACGTGGTCGACGGCGGTGGTGCTGCCGAACTTCTTGCTGAGGTTGGTCGCCTCGATCATGCGAGCGGTTCCTTTCGTTCGAGTCGACGCGCGCTCGTGCCGGCCCATCTCGACTGTAGGGATGCCCTTCCTGCCCCCTCTATGAGGTACCTCCCTGATTGGTGGGGTCCGGCATCGGCCGGGGGGACGAAGGGGTCACGCCCGGCTACCCCTCACGGGCTCTCATCAGCAGCTCCCCCACCTCGCAGTCCAGCACGTCGCAGATGGCGGCGAGCGTCGAGTAGCGGATCGCCCTCGCGCGGTCGTTCTTCAGCACCGAGAGATTGACCACCGAGACGCCCACGCGCGCGCTGAGTTCGGTCAGCGTCATGCCGCGGTCCGCGAGCAGCTCGTCGAGACGGCAGTGGATGCCGGTGGGCTCCGCGTCGGCCGGGCTCACACGAGCCCCTCGGTGTCCCGCTGGAGCCGCTCCCCGATCTGCAGCGCGGCCGCGAACGCCCCGACGACGAGGTAGACGAAGAAGGGCAGCAGGCTCACCTCGAAACTGACGGAGTCATACGTGTAGTCGCTCACCGCGGAGAGTGCCCCATGCACGGTCATGTTGGTGAGGATCGAGCCCACAAACCAGCCCGCGAGGAGCACGCCCGCGGCGACGTACACCAGCCGCGACGTGCCGCGTTCAAAGGCGAGGCCGCGCGCGAGACGCAGGAAGAACATCGCGGCAAAGACCACTCCTGCGACCACCATGAGCGCGATCCACACCGGCTCGGCGTAGAGGGCAAAGAGCGTGGCCGGGGCAGGGTCGGGCACGATGACCGTCGCGGTCTCGACGGTCGCCTCGAGCGCGGCGCCGTCGGGTCCAAGAGGCAGTGCCGCGGTTTCGCCGGTGAGTGGCACGGTCACCGGCACATTGGTGCCGTCCCCCACCTCGACGAGCCTGCGCACGGCAGTCACGATGGCGAGCACCGCCGCAAGCGTGACCACAGCAATCGAGAGGTACATCCCTGCCCTGTCGGGCCGGTCAAGGTCGCGTGCATCGGTCATGATCTGCTCCTTATCGATAGTCGTTGCTATCGAGAAACGATATGTATCGATCATCGATATGTCAACCCCCTCCTGCGCCTCGGCCCGACCCGCGCCGTGCCCACCGCCCGCATCGTCCCCTCGCAATCGCTTCACGCCTCTGGCGAACACGGGCATGAGCGGTGGGGGCCCGCGGTTAGCCTGGAAACACCCGCGGTGGCGATCCGCCGCGATCCCGGCTCCGGCCGGACGAAACAAGGGAGGCTGACATGTTCGAACGGTTCACCGATCGAGCCCGTCGCGTGGTCGTGCTGGCGCAGGAAGAGGCGCGCATGCTCAACCACAACTACATCGGCACCGAGCACATCCTGCTCGGCCTGGTGCGCGAGGGCGAAGGCGTGGCCGCGAAGGCCCTCGAGGCGATGGACATCTCCCTCAACGGCGTCCGCGAGCAGGTTCAGGAGATCATCGGCGAGGGCTCGCACGCCCCGTCGGGCCACATCCCCTTCACGCCGCGCGCGAAGAAGGTGCTCGAGCTGTCCCTGCGCGAGGCGCTGCAGCTGGGCCACAACTACATCGGCACCGAGCACATCCTGCTGGGCCTCATCCGCGAGGGTGAGGGCGTGGCGGCACAGGTGCTCGGCAAGCTCGGGGCGGACCTGGGCGGAGTGCGCCAGCAGGTCATCCAGCTGCTGTCGGGCTACGAGGGCAAGGAGCCGGTGACGTCCGGCGGCGGCCCTCAGGAGGGTCAGCCCGCTGGCTCGACCGTGCTCGACCAGTTCGGTCGCAACTTCACGCAGGCCGCGCGCGAGGGCAAGCTCGACCCCGTCGTGGGCCGCGAGCTCATCATGGAGCGCGTGATGCAGGTCCTCAGCCGCCGCACCAAGAACAACCCGGTGCTGATCGGCGAGCCCGGCGTCGGCAAGACCGCCGTGGTCGAGGGACTCGCGCAGGCGATCGTGCGCGGCGACGTGCCCGAGACGCTCAAGGACAAGCACCTCTACACGCTCGACCTGGGCTCTCTCGTGGCCGGCTCGCGCTACCGCGGTGACTTCGAGGAGCGCCTCAAGAAGGTGCTCAAGGAGATCCGCACGCGCGGCGACATCATCCTGTTCATCGACGAGATCCACACGCTCGTGGGTGCGGGTGCCGCCGAGGGCGCGATCGATGCCGCCTCGATCCTCAAGCCCATGCTGGCGCGAGGCGAGCTGCAGACCATCGGCGCGACCACGCTCGACGAGTACCGCAAGCACGTCGAGAAGGACCCCGCCCTCGAGCGCCGCTTCCAGCCCATCCAGGTGCCGGAGCCGGAGCTCAGCCACGCGATCGAGATCCTCAAGGGGCTCCGCGACCGCTACGAGGCGTTCCACCGCGTCACGATCACGGACGATGCGATCGTCGCCGCCGCGACGATGGCCGACCGCTACATCTCGGACCGCTTCCTGCCGGACAAGGCGATCGACCTCATCGACGAGGCGGGCGCGCGACTGCGCATCCGCCGCATGACCTCGCCGCCCGAGCTGCGCGATCTCGACGACAAGATCGCGAACGTGCGTCGCGACAAGGAGTCGGCGATCGACGAGCAGGACTTCGAGAAGGCCGCGTCGCTGCGTGACGTCGAGCGCCGCCTCTCGGAGGAGCGCTCGCGCAAGGAGGAGGCCTGGAAGTCGGGCGACCTCGACGTCGCCGCCGTCGTGGACGAGGACCTGATCGCCGAGGTGCTGTCGATGTCCACCGGCGTGCCCGTCACGCGCGTGTCCTCCGACGAGTCCTCGCGACTGCTGTCGATGGAGTCCGACCTTCACAAGCGGATCATCGGCCAGGAGCAGGCCATCAAGGTGCTCGCGCAGTCGATCCGCCGCACGCGTGCGGGCCTCAAGGACCCCAAGCGTCCGGGCGGCTCGTTCATCTTCGCCGGCCCGACCGGTGTGGGAAAGACCGAGCTCGCCAAGGCGCTCGCCGAGTTCCTCTTTGGGGACGAGGACGCGCTCATCTCGCTCGACATGTCCGAGTACGGCGAGAAGCACACGGTCGCGCGACTCTTCGGAGCGCCCCCCGGCTACGTGGGCTTCGAGGAGGGTGGCCAGCTCACCGAGAAGGTGCGCCGCAAGCCGTTCTCCGTGGTGCTCTTCGACGAGGTCGAGAAGGCCCACCCCGACATCTTCAACTCGCTGCTCCAGATCCTCGAGGACGGCAAGCTCACGGATGCTCAGGGCCGCGAGGTCAACTTCAAGAACACCATCATCATCATGACCACCAACCTGGGTGCGGACGCGATCTCGCGCCGCCAGGCCACCGGATTCTCCGCGATCCGCGAGGGCGGCCACACCTACGAGGACATGGTGAAGCTGGTCAACTCGAAGCTCAAGGAGCACTTCAAGCCCGAGTTCCTCAACCGCGTCGACAACGTGGTGGTCTTCCCGCAGCTCACGCAGCTCGAGATCATCCAGATCGTCGACCTCATGGTCGCCCGCCTCGACGAGCGCATGAAGGACAAGGACATGGGCATCGAGCTCACCACCGCCGCGAAGCAGTTGCTCGCGGAGAAGGGCTACGACCCCGTCCTGGGTGCGCGACCGCTGCGCCGCGCACTCCAGCGCGAGATCGAGGACCCGCTGAGCGAGAAGATCCTCTTCGGCGAGGTCGTCGCGGGCCAGATCATCCGCGTCGACGTCCAGGGCGAGGGCGTGCTTGCGGAGTTCACGTTCGAGGGCATCGACCGCGACGCCGTCGTGGGCGAGCCGCTCGGCACGGACCCCGAGGTCGCGACCAACTCCTCGACGCAGGAGTAGCCGGCACCGGCCGCACGGCTCGGCTTCACCGAGGCCCGTCTCTCCCCAGGGAGAGGCGGGCCTCGTGCCGTGCGGGGAGACGGGCGACCGTAGGCTGAACCCCATGACACAGGACCCGTATGTGGCCGCCGATGCCCGCTACGAGACCATGCCGTATCGCCGCTCCGGACGCTCGGGCCTGCGGCTGCCCGCCGTGAGCCTGGGCCTGTGGCACAACTTCGGCGGACTGCACCCGCTCGACACGCAACGCGAGATCCTGCTCGCGGCCTTCGACCTGGGCATCACGCACATCGACCTCGCGAACAACTACGGACCGCCCCCCGGCAGCGCCGAGTCGAACTTTGGCGGCGTCCTCGCGCGCGACCTCAGGCCGTATCGCGACGAGCTCATCCTGAGCACCAAGGCCGGCTATCACATGTGGCCAGGACCCTACGGGGAGTGGGGCTCGCGCAAGAGCCTGCTCGCGAGCCTCGACCAGTCGCTCGCACGCATGGGCGTCGACTACGTGGACGTGTTCTACCACCACCGCCCCGACCCCGACACTCCCATCGAGGAGTCGATGATGGCCCTCGACCAGGCGGTGCGCTCCGGCAAGGCCCTGTACGCCGGCATCTCGAACTACGGCCCCGAGGACACTCGCACCGCCGCGGCGATCCTGCGGGACCTGGGCACGCCGCTGCTCATCCACCAGTTCAAGTACTCGATGTACGAGCGCACCCCCGAGGACGGGCTGCTGGACGCGCTCGACGAGGTCGGCGCCGGCTCGATCGTGTTCTCGCCGCTCGCGCAGGGCATGCTGACCGACCGCTATCTGGGCGGTGTCCCCGAGGGCTCGCGCATCACACACTCGCAGTTCCTCAGCGAGAAGCAGATCTCCGAGACCTACATCGAGCGCACGCGCGCGCTCAACGAGATCGCTCTCGGCCGCGGCCAGACCCTCGCTCAGCTCGCGCTGCAGTGGGTGCTGCGCCAGGGCCGCGTGACCTCGGCCCTCGTGGGCGCGAGCTCGGTGGCGCAGCTGCGAGCCAACGTCGAGGCGCTCTCCTTCCCCGAGCTCACGGATGCCGAGCTCGCCGCCATCGAGCCGCACGCGGTGCACGGCACGCACCACGCGTAGGCCGCGCGGGCGGGGTCACAGCTCGTACGTGCCCCGCTCGCTCGACACGGCTCGCACCAGCCCGTCCGCGACAAGCCCCTCGAGGCAGCGGTCGAGCTGACCCGGTTCGACGTCCTCGAGCGTGGCGTGTCCGGTGACGTTGACGGGGGACGATGCCACCCGCAAGAGGGCGAGGATCCTCCCCCTGACCTGGCGGTCGGTGCCGTGCCACGGCTGGGTGCGGCGAGGCGCCTCGGCGAGTCCGGGGCGGCCCGCGGCGAGCCACGCGCACGACCGCGCGAGCGGGCACTCGTCGCACCGCGCGACGCGCGCCGTGCACACGAGCGCGCCCAGTTCCATGGATGCGGCCGCCCACTCCGCCGCGGCCGCGTCGCCCTCGGGCACGAGCGCCGCCGCATGCGTGCGTTCGGCGGCGGTCTGATGAGCGGGAGGGAGTGCCTCGCCGCGCCACGCCCGCCCGATGACGCGCCGCACGTTGGTGTCGAGCACCAGCGCCCGGCGACCAAAGGCGAATGCCATCACCGCGCCCGCGGTGTAGTCCCCGACCCCTGGCAGGTCGCGCAACGCGACCGGGTCGGACGGCACCTGCCCGCCGTGACGCTCGGCGATCGCGGCCGCGCACTCCCACAGCCGCTTGGCGCGGCGCGGGTATCCCAGCCGCCCCCACGCGCGCACGGCATCGGCCTGTGAGGCCGCCGCGAGGTCGCCGGGAGTGGGCCAGCGGGCCATCCACTCGCGCCATACGGGCTCGACGCGCACCACCGGAGTCTGCTGCAGCATGATCTCGCTGACCAGCACACCCCAGGGCGTGGTGCCCCCGCGCCACGGCAGGTCGCGGCCGGCGTCACGGAACCACTCGCGGACCGCGGCGACCCGGGCAGTGTCCGTCGCGGGATCGGCACTCGCGAGATTCTGAGCGGCGGTCGGCATGCCGTCCATCATCCCAGCGACGGCGCGCCTACCGTGGAGGCGACAAGGAGGCACGATGAACGGGTTCCTCAGGCCGGTGGGCGACCAGCCCGCCGCGGTCTACTGGGGTCGACGTGCCGTGGTGCTCCTCGCGTTCGCTGCCGTCGTGATCGTCGTGTGGCTCATCACGCGCGCACTCGGATCGGCGGGTGACCCGCAGCCCGGCGCGTCCCCGTCGCCCACGGCCTCGCCCACGAACTCCGCCGCCGCGTCGACGGCGACGGTCGCGTGTGCGGAGGACGGCCTCGCCGTCACCGTCGCCGCGAACCCCGCGACGGTCGCCGCCGGCAGCCCCGCGCGCTTCGACGTCACCGTCGAGAACACGGGCACCGCGCCGTGCGTGCTCGACGCGACGGGCGACGCCACCACCCTCCTCATCACGTCGGGAGAGGACCGCATCTGGTCGTCGGGAGACTGTCCCGCCGAGGCCTCGCTCCTCGACGCCGAGTGGCTCCTCCAGCCGGGCGACACTCAGGACGCCACGGTCGCGTGGCCCGGCATCCGGTCCGCGGAGGGATGCGCAACGGTGGATGCCGCTCCGCGCGCCGGCACGTACCGTGCGGAGCTCACGCTCGCGGGGGTGGCGGCCGAGGCGGCACGCTTCGATCTGCAGTAGAACGATGCCCGGGCCGCCCGGGCGCGGCCCGACCGATAGTCGCGCGGCAGCACGAGTTCTCAGTCGCGCGGAAGCACCAGCTATCAGTCGCGCGGAAGCGCGAGGGCGACGGCCTGTGCGACCGAGGTGACCGGATGCACGCGCACGCCGGCGGGCAGGCGGCCGGTCTCCGTCGAGGCGGGCACGATGACATCCGTGAAGCCGAGCCGCGCGGCCTCCGCGACGCGCTGAGCCGTGGCGGAGACGGGTCGCACCGCGCCCGATAGCGCCACCTCGCCGACCGCGGCCCAGTTCGATCGCACGGGCACATCCGCGCGAGCCGAGGCGAGCGCGAGCGCGAGCGCCACGTCCGCCGCGGGCTCGGTGACGCGCGCGCCGCCGACCGTCGAGACGTAGACGTCGTCCGCCGCGACAGCGAGCCCCACGCGGCGGTGAAGGACCGCGAGAAGCATCGCCACCCTGGGGCCGTCGACACCCGAGGTCGCGCGGCGAGGATTCGCGAGGGCGCTGGGCGCGACGAGGGCCTGGATCTCCGCGGGCAACGGGCGCTTGCCGTCGATCGTGATCGTGGGGCACGTGCCCGGCACGGACTCCGCCTCGCGCGACAGGAACAGCCCCGAGGGGTCCGACACGGACTCGATTCCCGTGTCGACCAGCTGGAAGCAGCCGACCTCGTCGACCGAGCCGAATCGGTTCTTGAGCGCGCGCAGCAGCCGCAGCGGGCTGTGCTGATCGCCCTCGAAGTGGCACACGACGTCGACCAGGTGCTCGACGATCCTGGGCCCGGCGACCGAGCCGTCCTTGGTCACGTGTCCCACGAGAACCATGGGCAGACCACGGGTCTTGGCGGCCTGAATGAGCGCGCTCGACACCTCGCGCACCTGGCCCACGCCGCCGGGGGTGCCCTCGATCTGCGCCGAGGCGATGGTCTGGATCGAGTCGATCATGACGAGCGTGGGCTCGGCATGGTCGAGATGAGCGAGGACGGCCCCCAGGTCCGTCTCGGCGGCGAGTAGCACCTCCTGCTCGAGGGCCCCGATCCGCTCGGCCCGCAGGCGCACCTGACCCGCGCTCTCCTCACCGGTCACGTAGAGGACGCGCCCGCCCGCGCGGGCGGTGCGCGCCGCGACGTCGAGGAGGAGCGTGGACTTGCCCACGCCCGGCTCGCCCGCGAGCAGGATCACCGCGCCCGGCACGAGTCCGCCGCCCAGGACACGGTCGAACTCCCCGACCCCCGTGGCGGAGCGCGAGGCCGCGGCCGCCGACACGTCGGGCAGGGGCGTCGCGGGCGTGGTGACCGAGGTCGCCTTGGTCGCGGGACCCGCGGGGGCCGCGCCCGCCTCCATCACGGTCCCCCATGCCTGGCACTCGCCGCACCGACCGACCCACTTCACCGCGGTCCAGCCGCACTCGGTGCAGCGGTATCCGGGCGATGTCTTGCGGGTGGTGGCGGCCATGCGCTCACGCTACCGGCGTGGTCAGACACCGCCGTCGGACGCCGCCCCTAGGCTGACCCCATGACGGCCGAGCAAGCGGGCGACGCGACATCCGAGCACTCTCCCTCCCTGGGCGCGCCCCGCGAGGCGGTGGCGCCCTCCAAGCCGGCGGCGCCGCGCGCACACCGGGCCGAGCCGCGACCCGAGCCCATCGAGATCGACGTGGACGACGACCTCACCGCCCCCAACCCCGGTCCCCCCGCACACGAGGTGCTGCCCGAGCCACGCTCGCCCTTCGAGGCCGCCTCCCACGATGCGGCCCCCGCGACCCCGAGCGCACCCCTGCGCCCGTTCGACCGGCTGGGCGCGGCGGCGGCGACCAACGCGGCGCTGTCGGCGGCAGGCGCCCCCACTCCGCTCGGCGGCGTGCCACGCGTCGCGTCAAGAGACGCGTCAGATCTGGCCACGGCCGCGCATCTTGGTTTCGCTCTCGAGGACGACGCACCCGCCTTTGTGCCCACGTTCGCCACCGCCCGACCGGCCGCCGAGGCCCCGACCATCACGCGCCTGCCGAGCGGGGACGCGCCGCTGTACCGCCCGCGCGTCGTGCCCACCGCGTTCGCCCCGGTGATGGGGGGAACGGACGATGCCCCCGCGGCATCGCCGGCGGCGTCGCCCTCGCGCCGGGCGACCGCGGCATCGTCCCCCCCGCCCGACGAGCCGACGACGCAGGCCGCTGGCGGCGACTCCGGCTCCGGCGGGCGCGGCGAGGGACCCGTCCCCGGACGCAGGCCAGGACGCGCGTGGCCGCTCATCGTCATCGGGCTGCTGATCCTGGGAGGGATCGCGACCGCGCTGTGGTGGGGGGTGCTGCGCCCCGAGGCGATCACGCTGCCGGAACAGCGCGTCATCTCGGCGCCCGCCGGCACGGCGGTCGAGCCCATCACCCCCGAGGACCCGACCGCGTTCCTTGCGGCGCTGCCGACCACGGCCGGCACATGGGCCCTCGTGGCGGTCGTGACCAACGATCCGCTGCTTGACGATGCCCTGCCCGGCCGCGTCGCGGAACACCACACGCTCACGTACAGCGACGGAGCCTCGGAGGTCACGCTCGAGGCGCGCCAGCTCTATCACGCCGCCGACGCTCACGACGCCCTGGTCCGTGAGGCCGGCCCGGACGCCGAGCTCGCCGAGGCGGTCGTCGCGGGCACGGTCGTGGGCGAGCGCGCCGAGCGCACGGGAGACGGCCAGACGCGCGTGATGTGGACGCACGACGCCGCCTACTTCGAGGCGGTCGGCCCGTCCGATGCCGCGCTCGCGCTGGTCGCCGCGCTCGGCCTATGACCCCGCAGGAGAGGGCGCGCAGCCGCGGTCCGCGCGGAGGTGACTCAGACACGCGCGGAGACATCGTGGCCGCCGCCACCCGGGTCTTCGGAGAGAAGGGCTACGCGGCATCGTCCGTGCGCGAGATCGCCCGCACCGCGGGCGTCGACCCCGCCCTCGTGCGCCACTACTTCCCCGCCAAGTCGGACCTCTTCGTCGAGGTGATGAGGCCGCTCGCCGAGAATGACGAGCGCGTGGTCGCGCTCCTCGCGCTTCCCCGAGAACGCCTGGGCGACGGCCTGCTCCGGCTCGCCCTCGACCTGTGGGAGGACCCCGTCACGGGCGCGCGCATGCGCGCGGTCCTCGCGTCGGCGGTGTCGACCCATGAGGTGGGCGCGGCCATGGCGGGGGTCATGATGCGAGACCTGGTCCTGCGGCTCGTGCGCGAGGACCGCGCACCCGAGCGCGCCGCGGCGTGCGCGACACAGCTCACCGGACTCGCACTCGGACGCTACGTGCTCGAGGTGCCGCCGCTGGCCACCGCGAGCCGCGACACGCTCTCCGCCCTGTACGCCCCCACGCTCCAGCGCTACCTCGACGGGGACCTCTCCGGTTGACAGCGCGCCCGGCCGGGCGCATGATTCATCAAATGGAGAATAAGAGCGCCGAGGCGCCCGTCATCGTGGTCGACCGCCTGCGCGTGGTGCGCGGCGGCAGGGAAGTCCTTCACGACCTCAGCCTCGAGATCCCCCGTGGGTCGATCGTCGGCCTGCTGGGGCCCTCGGGCGCCGGCAAGTCCACGCTGATCCGCGCGATCGTGGGCGCGCAGATCACGCAGGGCGGCACCGTGACCGTCGCGGGCCACGCGGCGGGCAGCGCCCCGGTCCGCGCGCTCGTCGGCTACGTGACCCAGGCGCCATCGATCTATCCCGACCTCACGGTGCGCGAGAACGTCGCGTACTTCGCGTCGCTCGTCGACGCGCCGCCTGAGACGGTCACCCACACGATCCACGCGGTGGGCCTCGCGGATCAGACCGACCAACTCGCGGGCACGCTGTCCGGGGGCCAGCTCACACGCGCCTCGCTCGCCGCGGCCCTCGTGGGACGCCCCGAGGTTCTCATCCTCGACGAGCCGACCGTGGGGCTCGATCCCGCGATCCGCAACGAGCTGTGGGCGCTGTTGAGGCGATTCGCGCACGCGGGCACCACCATCCTGGTGTCGAGCCACGTCATGGACGAGGCCGTGCGCTGCGACCGGCTGGTCTTCATCAGGGACGGGAAAATCCTCGCGGACGGCACGCTCGCCCACATCCTCGCGAGCACGGGAACGGACGATGCCGAGGCGGCCTTCCTCGCCCTCGCCACCCGGAGGGCGTCGTGAACCCCCGGCTCACCGCGACCACCGCGCGCCGCATCCTGCAGCAACTGCGCCGCGACCACCGCACCGTCGCGCTGCTGATCGTCGTGCCGATGCTCCTGCTCACGCTGCTGTGGTGGATGTTCGGCGACACTCCGGATCCCGCGACCGGCCAGCCGCTTTTCGACCCGCTCGGCGCGCGCCTCATGGGGCTGTTTCCCATGATCCTCATGTTCATCATCACGTCGGTATCCACGCTGCGGGAGCGCACGTCCGGCACGATGGAGCGTCTCATGGCCTCGCCGCTGCGCCGCAGCGATGTCGTGCTCGGATACGCGAGCGCCTTCGGACTCGTCGCGATCGTCCAGGGCACGCTGTTGGTCGTCTTCACGGTGTACGCGCTCGACCTTGAGATCGCGGGCGCCACGAGCGCGCTCGTGCTCGTCATCGTGCTCGATGCGCTGCTGGGCACCGCGCTCGGCCTCGCGGCCTCGTCGCTCGCGCGCACCGAGTTCCAGGCCGTGCAGATGATGCCAGCGGTGCTGCTGCCCCAGCTCCTCATCCCGGGGCTCTTCATGCCGCGCGAGGAGATGCCGCGCGCGCTCGAGCTCATCTCCAACGCCCTGCCCATGAGCTACTCGATCGACGCGATCAACGACCTGGTCGCAGGAGATACCGCGGGCATCTGGCCCGAGGTGGCCATCCTGGCGGCCTTCATCGCGGGCGCCCTCGCGCTCGGGGTGGTGACGCTGCGGCGCCGGACGGCGTGACGCCCCCACCCGCCGGGCCCGCGTCGGGAGGCCGCGCTAGGTTGGAACCATGAGCACGCCAGCCTCCCCCCTGTCCGAGCACCCTTCCGTCGCCGTGATTGGCGGCGGAGTGATGGGCGAAACCCTCGTCTCCGCGATGCGTGTCGCGGGGTGGCCGGGCTCGTCGATCACGGTCGTCGACCGCAACGCGGAGCGCCTCGCGACCCTCGCGGACGCGCACGAGGTCGCGACCGCGGGCGCCGCCGCCGAGGCGGCGGCCGGCGCGGGAGTGGTGCTCCTGGCCGTCAAGCCACAGCAGATGGCGGAGGTCCTCGACGAGATCTCCGCCGCCGTCACCCCCGGCACGCTCGTCGTGACGGTCGCCGCGGCGCTGCCGTCGTCCTTCTACGAGCGCCACCTGCCCGCGGGCACGCCCGTCGTGCGCGTCATGCCCAATACCCCCGCGGTCGTGGGTCGCGGCGCGACCTCGGTGTCCGCCGGTGCGGCGGCCACCGACGATCACCTCGCGCTCGTCGAGACGATGCTCCAGGCGACCGGCCTCGTGGTGAGGGTTCCCGAGGAGAACATCGACGCGGTGATCGCCGTCGCCGGGTCGGCCCCGGCCTACTTCTTCGCGGTGGTCGAGGCGCTGACCGAGGCAGGCGTGATGCAGGGCCTCGATCGCGAGCTCGCGAGCACGCTTGCACAGCAGACCTTCACGGGGGCGGCGCAGCTGCTCGCCGAGTCGGGAGACACGCCGCAGGAGCTGCGACGTCGGGTGAGTTCGCCCGGAGGCACCACGCTCGCGGCGCTCGACGCGATGACCCACGCGGGCCTGCAGGGCGTGATTTCGGCGGGCGCCAACGCCGCCGTGTCGCGCTCGAAGGAGCTCGGCGCCGAGCTCGCGGGCTAGGGCCCGGCCTCCCTCTCGCCGTGGTGCGGTGACGCCTCACGCCGCCGCACGGGCCTTGGCGCGCACCGCGTGGACGACCAGGTCGACGTCGCGCTCGTCGTTCGCGACGTGGAAGGCGAAGCGCGCGCGACCGCCGCGTGACGAGGCGCGAATCCCGGCTCCCGCCAGGGCGTCCGCGTCGACACCCTCGACCGCGACGATCGGCGAGGCGCCGCGTGGCATCCCGATGCGCTCGCGGAACGCGTTCGCGAGGCCCACGCTATGCGCCCCGATCTCCGCGACCGCCTGGCTCGCGAGGAGCTCGAGGGAGATCGCGCCCGCCTCGACCAGCTGCCACGGCGGCGACGTGTCGAGGCGGCGCGCGGTCGCGCTGAGCTGCATGCGCGGCCCGTACAGCGAGTCCCACGGCCGGTCCGCTCCGTACCAGCCCGCGTTCACGGGACGCACCCAGGCGGCGTCGGGTCGCACCGCCGCGAGCGCGATCCCGCGCGGAGCGGCGAGCCACTTGTAGGCGCTCGCGACCACCACATCGAAGTCCCTGGCAGACAGCTCCATCCATCCCGCGGCGTGACTCGCGTCCACGAGCGTCTTCGCGCCCGACACGCGCGCCGCAGTGGCCAGCGCGTCGAGATTCGCGACCCGGCCGTCGGACGACTGCACGGCGCTCACCGCCACGAGGTCGGCCGTGGCAGCCGCCGCCACGATCCCGTCGAGCGGCACCACGTCGACCCGCAGGCGCGGGTCCGCAAGGAACGGGAAGCACACCGAGGCGAAGTCGCCCTCGGCAATCGCGACGCGCGCGCCGTCGGGAAGCGAGGCAGCCACCATGCCCACGACCTGAGACGTCGAACCGGCGAGCGTCACATCATCCGCGGCCGCGCCGACGAGCGTCCCGAACGCCGCACGCATGCGCTCCACCGCGGGGTCGAACGCGGCGGGGTCGAGCGTTCCGGCCTGCCACGCGCGCACCGCGTCGCGGACCGCGCGGGCCGCCGCGCGGGAAGGCAACCCGTAGGACGCGGTGTCGAGGTAGCCCGGCACGCGGGTGAAGGCGGAGGCGATCGCAAGCATGCCTCCATGCTCGGGCCGCCTCGCACACCTCCACAAGACGGGCCTTTGTGGGTGGAGACCTCGATGCGATGATGGTGTCATGATCGACGTCGAGCGGCTGCTCATCCTTCGCGAGGTCGCGCGCCACGGCTCGAAGGCGGCCGCCGCGCGCTCGCTGACGCTGAGCGAGCCGACCGTCGCCCATCATCTGCGGGCGCTCGAGCGGCGCGCCGGCGTGCCCCTGACCGCCCGCGCGGGACGCGTCACACGCCTGACCCCCGCGGGCGAGGCCCTGCTTCAGCATGCGGACGCGATCGCCGCGAGCCTCGAGGACGCCGAGCGATGCCTCCACCGCCACGCGGACCTGCGCGTGGGTCGCCTTCGCATCGCGGCCTTCACCTCGTACTGCGCCACCACCCTGCCGCGACCGCTCGCACAGTTCGCCGCGACCTATCCGGGCGTCGAGATCGGCCTCGAGGAGACCGAGACCGACGAGGCCCTCGCGCTGCTCAGGGACGGGAGGGCTGACCTCGTGATCGGCTTCGCCGACTCCGCGACACCCACGCCCGACGACCTCCCGCTGACCCCGCTGGGCCAGGACGAGTACTTCGCGATCCTGCCGGATTCTCATCCGCTCGCGGGTCGCACGCGCCTCGACCTGGGCGCCCTCGCCCACGAGCGGTGGATCTCGGGATGCGCCCGATGCCGCACGCACCTCGTCGCGCACGCCGCCGACTCGGGCTTCGTCCCCCACATCGCCTTCGTCACCGAGGACTACATCGCGGCGCAGCGGCTCATCGCGGAGGGGCTGGGCGTGGCGCTGCTCACGCGCCTGGCCCTCGACGCGAGCCCGGCGATCCCCGGCATCGTCGCGATTCCCACGCAGCCACCCACGTATCGGGAGATCTTCCTCGCCCTGCCGCGAGAGCCCGCGCCCGCCGCGGAGGCCTTCGCGGCGCTCCTGCGCGGCGCGTGAGACGCCGCGAGGCCCCCGGTGTTGGCAGACACCGGGGGCCTCGCTCGTGCGGTCGACGTGGCGGCAGGACCACGATCGAACGGAGGAGCGTCGCCCGGCCCGGGGGGCTCGTGGACCGGGCGACGCACCTCATAGTCAACCGACGCTCCCTGAGAACCGGCTGAGACGGGGACGGGAGTTGGCCGGGAACGGCCTCCTCCGCTCAGTCGGCCGCGAGCGAGCCGAGCTCGTCGCCGCCGGTCGCGCTGCCTCCCACGACGAGTCCGCTCACCTCCTCGCCGTCGACGCTTGCGCCCGTGCTGATCGTGTACTCCTCGCCCGACACCAGGCCGGGGACGGACAACACGACCGCCTGAGAGATCTTCGAGGTCGTGAAGGACGCAACGTGGTCGCCATCCGAGTCCGAGACCGTGATCACGGTGCCCTCGGCGATCGCGGAGGCGAAGCTCACGGTGAGCACTCCCTGGTCGCCGGTCGCGGTGGGCGACACCAGCATCCCGGCCGAGCCTGCCGCCACGAGCGAGCCGCCCGTGATCTCGAATGTGCCGTTGACGTCGATTGCGCCGTTGCCGTTGTTGGTCGGACCACTCACCACCACCGTGCCGCCCGTCATGGTCGCGGTGCCGTTCGAGTCGAGCCCGTCGCCGTCGGCGTCGATCACCCACGTGCCGCCGGTGATCTCGAGGTAGCGTCCCTCCGCGGCCTGCTCCATGCCTCCTCCTGGTCCCATCGCGACGGTGGTGGCGTCGGTGGCGCCGTCTGTCGTCGCGACGGTGGCCGCGTCACTCGTGGCCGCACCGTCTGTCGTCGTGCTGTCGGCGGCCGCGTCCCCGGTGGCCGCATCGTCCTGGGTGCGGCCGGGCCGCGTGCCACCGCCGGGCATCGTTCCTCCGCCGGCTCCCGCCGCGGCGTCCGTGCCGCCATTGACGTTGATGCCGTCGTCGCTCGCGACGATGCTCCCCTCACCTCCCGTGAGGCGGATCACTCCTCCCTCGAGGCCCTCGTAGGACGCCGAGATGTCCACCGTGCCGTCCGACACGTGCAGGACACCCTCGGTGGTGATGCCATCGTCCTCGGCGGCGAGAGCGAGCGCGCCGCCCTCGATCGCGACCTGGCGATACGCGTCGATCGCGTCGACCCCGGCGGTCACGTCGATCGTGCCGCCGTCGATCCACACGACGCCCAGCGCCTCGCCATCCTCGTTGGCCACGTCCTCGTTGTCGGAGCGCAGCCCGTCGCCGCCCGCCTCGACGGTGACGGCCCCTGCCGAGATCACCAGGTGGTCCTTGCCTCGAATGCCGTCGTCCGCGGCGGTGACGGTGAGGTCACCTCCGGCGATGACCAGGCCGTCCTTCGACGTGATGCCGTCCGCGGCCACGCCGTTGACCACGAGCGCTCCGTCGCCCGCGATCCAGAGGTTCGCGGTCGAGTACAGCGTCGCGTTCGGGGTGTCCGTCGACGCGGAGTCCTCGGCGTCCTCCGTGGCCACGGTCGCGTCGGCCGCATCGGAGAGCGTGTTCGTCGACCCGGCGGCGAGCCACACGATCGCCTCGTCGGCGCCCTCGATGTCCAGCGCGGCGGTGTCGGGCGACGTGATGTCGACTCCGTCGAGAATCAGCGTGACGTCCTCGTCGGCGGTCGCGACCACCACGCGCCCCTCGGAGAGGGTGCCCGAGAGCCGATAGACGCCGCCCGCGGTGATGGTGACGGTCGACCCGTCGACGGTCACCCCATCGCCGCCCGTGGAGCCCGAGTCCGACAGCGTGATGTCGACGGCGGCGGATTCGTCGACGGCGAGATCGACCTCCTTGACGCCCAGCTCGGCATACGTGACCTCGGTCAGGACGTCGGTCGACGCGGCGACGGTCGTGGCGGTGTCGCCGGAGTCGGTCGTGTCCGTCGAGACCACGGCCTCGTCCGAGCCGGTGGCCGTGACCTCGGTGGGCTCGGCGGAGGTGCAGCCGGCCAAAAACAGCGTGCCGGTGAGGAGGCCGGCGAACAGGAGGGTGGGCTTGCGCATGACAGGGCCTTTCTTAAGCCGCCGGGGCGGGGGTCGGGGAGAGGTGGCGGCGCATCGTGCGCGCCCACCGGTTCGCGGGGAGCTCACGCTGGAGCGCCGCGAGCGACGTGCAGTACTTGGACACCCGCGCGGGTCGCACGCCACGTGCCCACAGGGCGCGGTCGACGTCGCCCGCGCGGCGGGCGGTCTTGGTTTCGACGATGATCGCGTCGCCGAAGTGCAGGTGCGCGCCGTCCGTGTCGATCGCGGTGACGTCACGATCGATGGTCACGCGCGAGCCGTCGAGCACCAGCGTGGAGCGTCGGTAGTGCGTCGCGAGCACCGCCTCGAGGCGGTCGACCGCGGGAGCGACCTGCGGGAAGCCCGCGACAAACTCCCTGGCGGGGCCGTCGAGCCGCCGGTCGCGCGCCGCCCCCTCGGGGAGCCACTCGCGGTGCTTGACGGTCTCGCCCTTGGCCGAGCGCAGCTTGACCTCGATCGAGCGGCCTCCCGTGTCGAGGTACTCGCGGATGCGCACCTTGTAGCGCGAGGGGCGACGGTGGGCCGCGGCGGCATACGACTCGAGCTCGGGGGTGTCGAAGTAGATCGACGAGTAGCCGAAGTCGCGGGCGCCGTCGATCTCGAGCGCGCGCATCGCCGGTATGGCGGCCATGACGTCCGCCCACACCGCGGGGGCGACGATGTACTTGCGGTCCACGCGCGTGAGCAGCGCGGCCTCGGATTCGAGCTGAGCGAGGGCCACCGAGGGAAGGTCGGCGAGGCGCTCCTCCCAGGCGGTCATCGCGAGGCCTCGGCTGCGGGGGCAACGGTCACGGGCGCCGTGGTGCGCATCGGCACGGGGACCGTCTCGACCGTGGGAGCGTGCGCGGTGACGTGCCCGGCATCGTCCCCCGAGCGCGCGGGGGCGACGAGCGAGTAGCGGACGTCCACCAGCGTGGTCTCCTCGACCATGTCGACCTTGCGCAGCGTGACGCGGTGAATCTCCGCGCCGAGCAAGGCCGCGAGGTGGCGGCGCGCCTCCTCCTCGAGGGGAAGGGCGCGGTCGAGCACCATCTGCTGGTGACGCGTGCGGCGGAACAGGGAAGGGTGATCGCCCACGAGGATCACGGCGAGCAGCACGGCCATGAGCGTGAGGCTCACCGACGGGCTGATCGCGGGGAAGCCGCCCAGCAGGCCCAGCGCGATCGCGGTGAAGTAGTACGCGATCTCCGCATGGTCCATCTCGGTCGAGCGCAGGCGGATGATCGACAGCACCGCGAAGATCCCCAGACCGAAGCCGAGCGAGATCTCCGCGTTGGTCATCGCATACGTGACGCCCATGACGCCCACGTTGATCGACAGCAGCGCCACGATCATGTCGCGACGGCGGTGGCGGGGGAAGTAGAGGCCGAACACAAGGATGGCGATCGCGACCAGGTCGGCGGCGATGAAGGCATAGACGGGCATGGGCACCTCTCGATTTCGGGGGCGCCGGGCGAGACCGCCGGGCCGCTTGTTCACCTCGATGTAACCCGCGCCGGCTGTGAGAGGGCTGGGAGCAGAAGTGGAGTCACCTGGGATCGGAGCCTCGTCCCTCGAGGTCAGCTCGCGCCGCCACCGCGCACCTCCCGAAGATGCCGCCCCGAGCGTGCTCTCCGTGCGCTCCCAGCAAATCGTGAGGATGGCCCGCGATACTGGGGTCATGCCCGAACGCCGAATCCTGGTTGTCGATGACGAGGACAACCTCCGCACCATGCTCTGCGCCGCCCTGCGCTACGAGGGGTACTCGGTCTCCGAGGCCACCGACGGCCACGAGGGGCTGCGCGCGGTGCGCGAGACGCGCCCCGACCTCATCGTGCTCGACGTCATGATGCCCGGTCTCGACGGCTTCGCCGTGTGCCGGCGCCTGCGCGAGTCGGGGGATCGCACCCCCATCATCTTCCTCACCGCGCGTGACAGCGCCAAGGACAAGGTCGAGGGGCTCACGATCGGGGGCGACGACTACCTCCAGAAGCCGTTCAACCTCGACGAGCTCGTGGCACGCGTCGAGGCCGTGTCGCGTCGCGTCGAGCGCGCCCCCAGCGCCTCGGACGTCTACCGCGTCGCGGATCTGGAACTCGACGATGTCGCGCACCGTGTCACGCGCGGCGGCGAGGAGATTCAGCTGTCCCCCACCGAATACAACCTCCTGCGCCACCTCATGCAGCACACCGGGCGGGTGCTCTCGCGCGGCCAGCTGCTCGAGGGCGTGTGGGGATACTCGCGCGATGACGACCCCGGCGTGGTCGAGACCTACATCGGCTACGTGCGCCGCAAGGTCGACGCCACCGAGCCGAAGCTCATCCACACCATCCGCGGCGTGGGCTACACGCTGAGGCTGCCGTGACCCGACCCGAGGGACTCAGTCTGCGGGCACGACTCATGGTGGGGCTGGCGGGCATCGCCGCCGCGGTCATCATGGTGGCCGCGTTCGTCACCGCGGTGACGCACTCATACCTGGTCGAACAGCTCGACGAGCGCCTCGCGTCCTCCTCGGGCCCCGTCGACACGACGCGCCACGAGCCCCGGCTCAGCGACGGCGACACGGACCCCGACGTCTCGCGCCCCTCGGACGTGCTGCGCGGGGTCGTCGACTCGTCGGGCTCGCTGCAGGTGTTCTTCTCCCCGAATGTCGACGGCGCGGATGGCACGGTCCCCGTGCTCACGGCCGGCGACCTGCCCACGTCCGGCTCGGTCTTCCTCACGGTGCCGGCGTCGGACGGCGAGGGCCCCGGCTACCGCGTCCTCGCGAAGGCCACGAGTTTCGGTACGGACATCACCGCCCTCTCGCTCGACTCCGTGGAGGCCACGACGCAGCGCCTCATGCTGATCGAGGCCGTCGGGCTCGTGATCGTGATCGGCGGTCTCGCGGCGGTGGGCGGCTGGGTGATCAGGCTGGGCATCACGCCGATGCGCCGCATGGTCGACGCCTCGGCCCGCATCGCGGGCGGCGACCTCGACGTGCGCCTCGAGGGCGCGGGCCGCGGCTCGGAGTCCGCGGCGCTCGCGACCTCGCTCAACACCATGATCTCGACGCTCACGGACGCCCTCGAGGAACGCGAGCGCTCCGAGGCGCGCCTCCGTGAGTTCGTCGCCGATGCCTCGCACGAGCTGCGCACGCCGCTCACCACGGTGCTCGGCTACGCCGAGCTGTATCGGCGCGGCGCGCTCACGCGTGACGAGGACATCGCGGACGCATGGCGTCGTACCGAGGCGGAGGCTGGCCGCATGCGCCGCCTGGTCGAGGACCTGCTCGAGCTCGCGAAGTACGACGCCGAGCCGCAGATGTCGCCGATCGAGGTGGACCTCAGCGCGTTGTGCGCCGAGGTCCTCGGCGACGCGACCGCGGCGCGCGAGGGCGTGAGCTTTGCGCTCGACGCCGCCGCGCCCATCATCGTCATGGGCGACCCCGACCGCCTGCGGCAGGCGGTCATCAACGTCGTGACCAATGCGGCCGTCCACGGCGGCTCGGCCGTCAGGGTCGCCGTCAGCGGGGACGATGCCGTGGCCAGGATCGCGGTGAGCGACGACGGCCCGGGGATGTCGCCCGAGATGGCGGCGCGCGCGACCGAGAGGTTCGTGCGCGGCGACCACTCGCGCACCCGCGCCACGGGTGGGGCGGGGCTCGGACTTGCGATCACCGCGGCGATCGTGTCGGTCCACGGGGGAACGCTCGACGTCGACTCCGCACAGGGCCGGGGCACGACGGTGACGCTGACGTTCCCGCGTCAGCCCTCGGCGCGCGCGTAGAGCCGCTGCAGCTCCTCGAAGTGGGCGTCCGAGTCGACGCGTGCCGGCTCGTCGCCCGCGATGACCTGAGCAAGGCGATCGAGGTGCCAGTGCCACCCGGCGGCGTAGTCCGGATGGTGCGGGTCAGGTGCGAGGTGATCGAAGGTCAGCCGCGTGCCGTCCCCCGCGGGGGCGAGGGTCATCCGTACCCGCCACGGCATCGTCCCCTCTCCCCACTCGTACGCGAGGGCGACGGGTTCCTCCCAGGCCGTCACGACCCCCGTCGCCGTGCCAGCCTCGCCGTAGTCGAACGTCACCGTGCCGCCCGCCCGCCCGCCCCTCGAAGGTCGCGCGGTACGACCACCGCCCGGTGTCCTCCGGCGAGGTGAGCGCGCTCCACACGCGTGTGGGCGGCGCGGTAAGGTCGCGCTCGAATCGCAACACGTCCCGCCCGTCGATCACGAGTACGCGGCCCTCGTGGGCGGGATCGAGCGACGTTGCGGCATCCATGACTCCCAGTGTGCGCCGGTGAGGCGAGCGCGCAACCGCTAGAGACGTTGCTTGACGTAGTGGACCACGGCGTTCGCGTGCCCATGACCCATGCCGTGCTCGTCCTTGAGGTGGGCGACCGCCTGCATGTGGGTGTCTCCCGCGTCGAGACGCGCCGCGGCGAGGTCCAGCCACTCCTGCATCGGGCGGCCGTACGTGCGCTCGATGCTCGGGAAGTAGGACACCGGACCGGCGAGCTTGCGTCCCGGCTCCAGATGCGGAGCCGGGACGCGGTGCTCGCTCACGCGGCCGCCAACACGGACTCGAGGCGCAGGTAGCTGGACTCCATGCCGTCCGTCATGCCGGTGGCCAGGATCATGTCGCGCAGGTCCTTGTCGGGATAGGTGATGACCAGGCTCATCAGCGTCCCGCCCGCGACGGGCGTGAGAGTGAGCTCGTTGGTGGTGCCCGGCCCGGGCATCCCGATCATGCGCTCGGAGGTGACCTCGCGGTACGGCGGGTCGGAGGCGAGGAGCTCGCCCTCGAAGCCGAAGGCCTCGGCGCCATCCGCCGGCCCTCCCGCGACGGGCGCCCAGCGGTTCGTGTACGAGTCGCCCACGGCGGACGCGACATCGGCAGTGGTCATCTCCCAGCCCTCGGGTCCCAGGAGCCAGCGCTGCATGAGCGCGGGCTCGTGGTGGGCGCGCCACACCTGCTCGACCGTGCCGCGGATGACGCGCGAGACGCGCACCTGGGTGTCGGAGAGCAGCTGCGCCTGCGTCGCGCGGCCAGCGGCGAAGGACTCGAGGTCCGCGAGCACCGCGTCCATCTGCGACATCGCCGAGCGCAGCCCCTCCTCCATCCCCATGTCGACCACGGTCTGCAGGGACTCGATCGAGTCGAAGTAGGTGACCGACGTGAAGCGCGAGCCGTCGGGGGTCGGCTCGAACGTGTAGACCATGCGCATGGCGGGGAGGTCGGTGTTGTCCGAGCCGTCCGCGTTGGCGAAGCCGTCCTCGACCTCGAAGGAGCGAGGGGCATCGACGGAGATCCACCGCCAGTAGCCGCGCGACGTCTCGCCGTCGGGCCCGGTCATGGCGTACTCGGAGCGACCGCCAGGGGCGGCGTCGTGCCTGGTGAAGGTGGCCGGCCATTCCTCGGGGCCCCAGAAGCGCTCGAGCTGACGCGGATCGAGATAGGCCTGGAAGAGCCGCTCGACGGGGACGGCGTATTCGCCGACGACGGTGATGGTGAGGGCCTCCGGGTCGGAGGCGACGGTCGTGAGAGGCATGGGCACTCCTTGGGGACTGTCAGGGACGCGGCGGGGGCGGCGGATCGGCGAGGACCTCGTCGAGCCGGCTGAACCGGGCCCTCCACAGGTCCTCGAGTTGAGTGAGCAGGGCGCGGGCACGGGCGATCTGGGCGGCGTTGCCCCTCACCATGCGCTCGCGTCCGCGGGAGTGCTTGGTCACCAGACCGGCTCCCTCCAGGACTGCCACGTGCTTCTGCACCGCGGCGAAGGACATGTCGTAGGCCCTGGCCAGCTCGCTGACAGAGGACTCGACGGAGAGCGTCCGACGGACAATGTCGCGCCGGGTCGCGTCTGCCAGCGCGTGGAAGATGCGATCCACGTCGGCCTGAGCGAGTTCATCTACAACCATGTGGTTGCACGTTACGCCCCCGCGCGCTCTCCCGCAACCCCTCGCGCGACGCGGGTGGCTCCCGGAGCGACAAAGGCGGGCCGCCGCGCGTTGAGACCTCACGGGCATTCGACGAGGGGGCACCATGACGGACATCCGCTGGCAGGTCGACCGCTATGTCGCGCTGGGGTATCCGCGCCTCGCGGGGCTTACCGACGCGCGGTTCCGCGCGCTCGCCGAGCCGTTGACCGACGCCGCTGAGACGCGCGAGGACGTCACCCTGGTAGTGACGCGTGAGCTCATCGATCCGGAGGAGCGAGTGCCGCTGCTGCGCTTGAGCGACGGCACCAAGCAGGGGATTCTCGACAAGAATCACTTCTCCGATGCCCGCGCAGGCCTCGCGCCCTACGACCCTCGGCCCGAACTCGCCGTGCCCTCCGGCCCGCTGTATCTCCTCGAGGGGTTCGACCGGGGCGACCGCTACCGCGGAGTCGCACCCCGCGACACGCGCGAGCCGATCGCCGCCGCCGGGCGCACCCCGCTCACGATCGACGAGGGCCTCTCGGTGCTCGCGCTCGACCCCGCGGTCCTGGCGAAGAATCACTGCTTCATGCTCGACGGCTCGACGCGCGGCGACAAGCGCGTCCCCGCGCTGTGGATCAGCGCCGGCGCGCCGAAGCTGGGCTGGTGCTTCGACGGCGTGCCGCACGACTGGCTAGGGATGGCGAGCGCGAGCGCCCGCCATCCCTGAGCCCTCCGTCGACCTAGCCGGCGAGGCCGGTCAGGCGGAACAGGAAGGCCGCCATCGCGTCACGCGTGGTCGCGGAGCGCGGCCGGAATTCCGCGGCGTCACCCTCGACCCACCCCGTCGAGATACCCGACTCGGCGAGCCACGCGATCTCCGTGTAGAACTCCGTCGAACCCGGCGCGACGTCCACGAACGCGGACTCGGCGGGGGCCTCGTACCCCGCCGGTGCGGCGAACCGGTAGAGGAACGCCGCGATTGCGTCCCGGGTGATGGGCGCGAGCGGCCGATACTCCTGACCCGCCGCAGTCTCCCACCCGAGCGTGATCTGCTGATCCGCGAGCCACGTGATCTCGGCGTAGAACTCGGTGGTCGACGGCGTCACGTCGATGAAGGGAGAGGCCGCGGGAGCCTCCCACTCGGGCGACCCCGCGAGCCGGTAGAGGAACGCGGCCATGGCGTCACGCGTGATCGTGCCCAGCGGACGGAACTCCCGGCCGCCGTCGGTCTCCCACCCACGAGTGATCCCCTGCTCCGCGAGCCACGAGATCTCGGTAAAGAACTCGGTGTGGCGTGCATCGTCGATCACCGGCGAGATGTCGGTGAGGAGCGTCGCGGGCTCATGCGCGGGAACGTCCGCGAAGGCCACGTTCTCGAGGTAGTCGTGGAGCATCGTGCGCCACACCTGGAAGGTGTGTCCGCCGTCCATCGAGTGCTCGTCGACGCGCAGCCCGAGTTGGCGATACGCGAGCGCGCGCTGCGCGGAGCCCTCGCCGATCCCCGCGAGGTAGTCCTGCTCGCCCGCGCCCACGTGAATGCCGAGCGCGCTGTCGAGGTTGGCCAGCTCGTCGGCCGAGATGTCGCCCAGGCCCAGTTGTGCCCCCGACCAGATCCCGAAGTAGCCGAACAGGTCGGCATCATGCTGAAGCAGGTGCGTCGAGATGCCGCCGCCCATCGACAGTCCGCCGAAGGCGCGATCGGCCCGCTCGGTCGACACGTGATACGCGTCCTCGACCATCGGCAATACCACGGTGCGCAGCGCCTCGGCGTAGGCGGCATAGAGGGTAGTGCCCTCCTCCGTCGAGCCGGAGTCGAAGTTGTAGAAGTTGGTGGTCACCACCACGGTGTCCTCGATCGCGCCGGTGTCGATCGCGTGCTCGACGATGTTCGCCGCGCGCCCCTGGCTGAACCACGACGTCTCGTTGTCGTATGCGCCGTGCGAGAGCACGAGCAGCTGATAGGGCTCGGCCCGCTCGGGGTCGTATCCGGGAGGCAGGTACACGCCCAGCTGGTTGTCGCCCGCGGGCGAGATCTCCCCCGCGTCGGTGAACAGCACGTGTTCCAGGGTGCCGTCGACGGGGTGACCCTGGGCGTCGGCGTCGTAGGTCGGGAACGAGGGGTGAGAGGGGACGAAGACCTGGGACAGCGCCTGGGACGATGCCCCGGTCGCGTCAGCGAAGACCGGAGGGTTGGTGGGGTCGGGCGTCGCGGCGCACGAGAAGCCCATCGTGCACGGCTCGTCGGTGTGCGCGAACCCGTAGCTGAAGGCGCCCGCCGGCAGCGCCATCGTGATCTCGAAGAGCCCCTCGGACACCTCCGTGAGCTCGGCGGGCACGTTGGTGAAGAGCGGATGCGAGATGTCGCCCTCGCGCCACTCGTCGCCGGTGCGACCCTCGTGGCTGAAGAAGGTCTCCGCCCCGCCCAGCATGTCGGGCTGAGTGAAGTAGGTGTCGCCGAGCAGGTACACGTGTGCGGAGTCGGACTCCACGCGGAACGTGACCTCGTATCCCGTCGGGGCGGTGTCGGTCTTGGTGACGGTCGCGCCCAGGGGCGAGGGTACGGGCTCGGCCGACGCCGCGCCCGCTCCGACAAGGGCGGAGGCGAGCGACAGGGTCGCAAGCCACGTGGCGCGGCGGGCAAGGGTGCGGCGGTGGGCCGCGGTGGTCTCCATCAGATTGTTCCTTCCACGGCGTGCGCCTCCGTTGGCGCACACTCACGATCGGGGGCGCGACGGCCCTGGCCTGACTCCATTGGCAGGCCGATGCTCGACCTGACCCCAGCCAACCGACACCCCGTGCCTCGGGGGAGCGCGTCCGCACAACCTGTCGGCGCTCCCGCACAACCTGCACCCCCGCGACCACGACCCCTAGGCGCCGCATACCCCCCTGGGGTATCTTCGATCACACCCCGCACGCCGACGTACGAGGGAGGCAACCATGTCCACGTGGCGAGTCCGAGACGCCCACGCCCACGACCTCGAGGGGATCGTGCGGCTCTGGGAGCGCTCGCGCGCCGCCGGCATCGAGCCGGTCTACGCACTCGCGGAGGTCCTCACCTCCGCGTCGGAGGACATCGCGGTGGTCGCCGCCGTGGGAGACCAGATCGTGGGCGCGGCCGTCGGCAGGCGCGCACACAACCAGGCCTGGGTGGTGTTCCACGGGGTGGACGATTCCTGGCACGGCCAGGGCGTGGGCCCTGCCCTGCTCGCCGCCCTCGAGACGCGGGTCGCCCATGCCGGACCCACCACCCTGTCCGCCCTGGTGCCCACCGCGCAGACCCACCTCGAGGCGTTCCGCGACGCGGGCTTCGCGGAGAAGAAGGCGGTGCGCTACCTTGAGCGCCGCCTGCCCGTGCAGCGCGCGGAGATGGCACTGCTCGCCGAACTGGGCGGCCGCGTGCTCCCGCGCGGGCTGTGGGACGGCGTCGCGGGCATGCGTCGCGAGAAGGACCTCATCGAGAAGCGTCTGGTTCTGCCACTCGCGGAGCCCTCCCTCGCCGAGCGCTATGGGGTCGCCCCGCCGCGCGCGGTCGTCATGTTCGGCCCGCCCGGCACCGGCAAGACCACGTTCGCGAAGGCCATCGCGTCGCGCCTCGAGTGGTCCTTCGTCGAGGTCTTCCCGTCGCGGCTCGCGGCGGACCCGGCCGGACTCGCGGGAGCCCTCAGGGACACGTTCCACCGCATCGCGGAGCTCGAGCACGCGGTTGTCCTCATCGACGAGGTCGAGGAGATCGCCTCGCACCGCCGCGGCGACCCGCCGTCTCCGCTGCAGGGCGTCACCAACGAGCTGCTCAAGATCATCCCCGCGTTCCGCGAGCGCCCCGACCGCCTCCTCGTGTGTGCGACCAACTTCATCCGCTCTCTCGACAGCGCATTCCTGCGCCACGGCCGCTTCGACTACGTCATCCCCATCGGCCTCCCCGACGCCGAGGCTCGCCGCGCGATCTGGACGCGCTTCATCCCTCCTGCCGCCGCATCGGCCGTCGACAGCGACGCGCTGGTCCACGCGAGCGAGGGCTTCACCCCCGCGGACATCGAGTTCGCCGCGCGGAGGGCCAGCCAGGCCGCGCTCGAGGCGGCCGTGCGCACGGGGATTGCCGGGCACGGGGACGATGCGGGTGGCGGCGCGGGCACGGGCCCCACCGCGGGCGTAGGCCCCACCACGGGCGACTACCTGGCCGCGATCGCCGCCACCCGCGCGACGGTGTCCGAGGACGTCGCGGCGGAGTTCGCCGAGGACACCGAGGGATTCGGTCGCGTCTGACCGGCACGCCCGACAGCCGCACACGGCGGCCGTAGCCTGGGGCCATGACCGACCCCACCACGCTCTCCCACCTGCGCCGCGCCATCGACGTCGCGCGGTCCGCGCGCGAGCACGGCAACCATCCCTTCGGCGCCGTGCTGGTCGACGCCAGCGGGCGGATCGTGCTCGAGGCGGAGAACACCGTCACCACGCACCGCGACGCGACGGGCCATGCCGAGACCAACCTGGTGCGCCTCGCGAGCAACCAGCTCGACGCCGACGAGCTCGCCGGCGCGACGCTCGTCACGAGCACCGAGCCGTGCGCGATGTGCTCCGGCGCGATCTACTGGGCGGGGATCGGCGCCGTCGTCTTCGGGCTGTCCGAGTCGGGGCTCCTGGCGATCACCGGCGCGCACCCCGAGAACCCCACGCTCGCGCTGCCGTGCCGCGAGGTCTTCGCGGCGGGCGGGCGCGACATTCGGGTCACGGGCCCGCTGCTCGAGGACGAGGCGGCGACCGTGCACGAGGGCTTCTGGGTCTAGCCCAGCTCCGCCAGCAGCGCGAGCTCGCGCTCGCGCGTGAGCCCCGCCACGCCCCCGCGCTCCACGCCCAGGGCGATCTCCTCGGCAAGGACGTCGCGCATCGTCTCCGCGAGGGGGCGCAGCGTCGCCCCGGTCGCCAGCAGCCGCTCGTCGGAGTGATATCCCGTACGTGCCTCCTCGCCGCGATCGGGAACCCACAGCGGCAGGGACGCCTCGCCCTTCCACCGCCGCACCCCGCGCTCCTCGAGCCAGTCGGCTGGCGCCTCGACGAGGGGGCCGGTGGCTCCGGCCGCCTCGCGCGCGGCGGCCACCATGGTCCCGAACGGGATCTGCGGACCCACCGCGTTGACGGCACCCGTCACCCCCGCCTCGACCGCGCCCAGCATCCACGCGACGAGGTCACGCACGTCGATGAGCTGCAGCGGGTGCGCCGGCTCGGCCGGCGCGAGCATGGGCGCGGCACCGGCCTGCGCCGCGCGTCGCGGCCAGTACGGGAACCGCTCCGTGTTGTCGCCCGGTCCCACGATCACGCCGGCGCGCACGAGCAGCGCCGCGGGATGCACCACGAGCGTGTCGAGCTCGCAGCGCACCTTCGCGGCGTCGTAGCGGCTCGCGTCGACGCGCTCGTCAGGGGCGGCGGGCGCGCGCAAGGGGGCGTCCTCCGGGATGAGGCTGCGCGACGGCGCATACGCCGCCACCGAGGACACGTAGGTCCAGTGCGCCGCGCGGCCCGCGAGCGCCTGCGCGGCCTCGCGCACGTGGCGCGGCTGCCAGCTCACCTCGACCACGGCGTCCCAGTCGTGCCCCGCGACCTCGGCGTAGGCGTCGGGGCTGTCGCGGTCGGCGACCACGTGCCGCGCCCCTGCCGCCACCGCTCCGGACTCGCCGCGCGCGAGACACGTGACCTCCCACCCCCGCGCGAGTGCCTCGCGGGCGGTCTCGCGACCCACCCAGGCCGTGCCTCCAAGAATCAGCAATGCGGGCATGCGGCCAGGCTAGCGGGACGATGCCCCGGGCCACGGTCGCGGTCCCGCCCTGTCATGCTCACCCCGCACGGGCCCGTTGTCCACGCCAGAAGGCTGGGGACTCACGCGAGCGGCTCGTCCGTCACCGGGCCTCCCTCGGCCGCGACGGTCCAGCGCCGTGTCGGATGCAGCGCCTCGACGAACGCGGGATCGTGGCTGATGACGAGGAGTGCCCCCTGGAAGTCCGCCAGCGCCTCGAGCAGGCGCGCCTGCGAGTCGAGGTCGAGGCTGTTGGTCGGCTCGTCGAGCACGAGCAGCTGGGGAGCGGGACGCGCAAGCAGGACGCACGCGAGCGCCGCACGAAAGCGCTCGCCTCCCGAAAGGGTGCTCACCGGCGCGCCGGCGGAGGCGCCGCGGAACTGGAAGCGTCCCAGGCTGTCGCGCACGTCCTGCGGGCTGGCCTCGGGCGCACGGCGCCTCACGTTGTCGATCACCGACAGCGACGGGTCGAGGACATCGAGCCGCTGGCGCAGCACGCCCGCCGACACGGCGACACTCGCCCGACCGGAGGCCGGCGCGATCTCTCCGAGCAGCGTCGCGACCAACGTCGTCTTGCCTGCGCCGTTGCCTCCTGCAACGTGAATGCGCTCGGGCCCTCGCACGAGCGCATCGAGCTCCGCGCCGGTGCGGGTGACCAGGCCGGCGGCCTCCGCCACGAGTCGACGCGAGGGCACCGCGGTCGCGGGGAGGTCGATCCGGATGGCGCGGTCACGGGGGAGCGCGGCCCGGGCCTGGTCGAGGCGCTCGCGCTCGGCGGCCAGGCGCTGCTCGTGGATGGCCCGCACCCGCGCGTCCGTGCGCTCGGCGCGGTTCTTCGCGGCATCGGCCGCCAGCCCCACGACCCTCCGCTGCGCCCGCGCCTTCTCCCCCTGCCTCGACCGCCGCCCTGCCGCCGCCACGTGGGCGTCGAGCTCGCGGCCTCGCCGCGCGACGGCGGACTCGGCCGCCGTGACCGCGCGGGCGGCGGCCTCGCCTTCGGTTGCACGCGCGCTTTCGAACTCGCCGAGCGCGCCCCCGTACCAGTGGAGGTCGGCGGTGCGATCGTCGCGCTCGCGCAACTCCCCGATCCTGTCGACCGTCTCGAGCATTCCGCGGTCGTGGGTGACGACCAGCGTCGCGCCGCGTCGGCTCGAGAGGCTGTCCCGCAGCGCGGCGCGGGCCTCGGCGTCGAGGTTATTGGTCGGCTCGTCGAGGATGAGGAGATCCGGGTCCGCGAGCAGCGCGGCACCCACCCCCAGCAGCACGGCCTCGCCGCCGCTGACGTGCCCCACCCTGCGGTCGAGCCCGACCTCGAGGCCCAGGACCCTCAGCACCGCCAGCGCCCTGTCCTCGACGCCCCAGTCGTCGCCGAGCACCTCGTAGTGCGCGGGGTCGCCGGACCCCGACTCGATGGCCCTCAGGGCGTCGACCCGGGGGGCGACCCCGAGCACGTCGATGACCCGGGCGTCGACCCCAAGGATGAGGTCCTGAGGCACGTACGCGAGACGCCCGGCGGTGGAGATGGTTCCGGCCGTGGGAGTGAGCTCGCCGAGCGCAAGGCGCAACAGCGTGGACTTGCCGATTCCGTTGCGACCCACGAGGGCGCTGAGGCCCTCGGGGACCGCGGTCGTGAGGTCGTCAAAGACCCGCCGGCCGTCGGGCCAGGCGAACGAGACGTGAGAAAAGGAGAGGGTGGGCATGGGTGCTCCGAGGGTCTGGAAGGTGCGATGACCGTGGCCAGACGTGACGTCCGGCGACCCTAAAGCTCCACCCTGCCTCCTCGACGCCAACCCTCGTGGCGCGCTCGGACCAGGGTACGCCAGGCATCGTCCCCTCCCAAGCCCCGCCCGTCGCCCCTCGTAGGATGGCGGCCTGCAGACGCGAATTCCCCTTGCCCTGGTCGGCGCCGTGATCGCCGGCGTCGCGATGTCCTGGGGGCAGACGTACGCGCCTGACGTCCTCGCGCCGCTGTTCAACAGCGCCGCACCCGTGGTCGCACTCTCCGCCGCGGTCGCATGGGCGGGCAGGGGAGCGGTCTCGACCATCGCGTTGGGCGCCGCCGCCGGGCCGCTCGCGATGCTCGGTTACTACGTGACGGCGCAGGTGCGCGGATACGGGATGTCGGCGGAGCTGGTCTTCTGGTCGATGGCGGGAATCGTGATCGGCTCGCTCGTGGGCATCGCGATCGTGCTGATGCGCCGCCGGCTCCACCCGCTCGCGACGGCCGCCGCGGTCGCGTGGATGCCCGGACTCGCGCTGGGTGAGGCGACGCACGGCCTCACGCGCATCGCGGACACCACGCCGGTGGCGTACTGGTGGGCCCAGGCGCTCCTCGCCGTCGGAGTGCTCGTGTGGCTCGCAGTCACGCGGCTCACCACGCTCGCGTCGCGAGCCGCGGCCGTGTTCGCCACCGCGGGCGTGGCCGCGGTGACGTGGGTGGTCTTCGGCATCGCCTGATCCCTCCGCGAGGCACCTCGCCGCGAGCGCAGTCACGATTCAGCCAGTGACGATGCGGCCCGGGCGTACCCTAGAGGTGTCGGATTACTTTGCGTCTCGCAAAGTATGGGAAAGGACGCATGTCACACACCTTCGCCTCGCTCTCCATCCCCAACTTCCGCCTGTGGTTCGCGGGAGCGCTCGTGTCGAACGTGGGCACGTGGATGCAGCGCGTGGCGCAGGACTGGCTAGTCCTGACGGTCCTCACGCAGGAGTCGGGCGTGGCGGTGGGCATTACGACCGCGCTGCAGTTCGCTCCCTTCCTGTTCCTGTCGCCGTGGGCCGGCGTGCTCGCCGACCGCGTCGACCACCGCACGCTGCTGATATGGACCCAGGTGGGTCAGGGACTCCTCGGCCTCGGGCTGGGGCTGCTCGTCGTGCTCGGAGAGGTCGAGCTCTGGCACGTGTACGGCTTCGCGCTGGGGCTCGGAGTGGTGTCCGCGATTGACGGTCCCGCGCGCCAGACCTTCGTCTCCGACCTGGTGCCGACTGCCTCCCTGCCGAATGCCGTGGCCCTCAACAGCGCATCGTTCAACGCCGCCAGGCTGATCGGTCCCGGCGTGGCCGGGCTCCTCATCGCCGCGGTGGGCACCGGATGGGTGTTTCTCATCAACGCGGTGACGTACGGCGCGACCATCGCCGCGTTGATGCTGATGCGCACCGCGGACCTTCACCCTCAGGAGCGCGCGAGCAGGCGGCGCGGGCAGGTGCGCGAGGGCGTGCGCTACGTGCGCAGGCGGCCCGACATCCTGGTCATCATGGTCGTGGTGAGCGTGGTCTCCGCGCTGGGCCTCAACTTCCAGCTCACGAGCGCGATGATGGCGGCAACCGAGTTCGGCAAGGGCGCGGGCGAGTACGGCGTGCTGGGCTCGATCCTCGCGATCGGCTCGGTCACCGGCGCGCTGCTCGCGGCGCGGCGGCGGCGCGTCCGGCTGAGGCTCGTGGTGGGCGCCGCGTTCGGGTTTGGGGCGGCGTCCGGACTCATGGCGCTCGCGCCGACCTACGAGCTCTATGCGGTCAGCGGCATCGCGGTGGGCTTCTTCGCGCTCACCATGATTACCTCGGCGAACGCTGCAGTGCAGACCACCACGACCCCGCTCATGCGAGGGCGCGTGATGGCGCTGTACATGATGGTGTTCCTGGGCGCGACGCCGGTGGGCTCACCCCTCGTCGGGTGGATCGGCGAGCACTGGGGTCCGCGGTGGGCGATCGGAGTCGGGGCCATCGCGTCGATGGCGATCGCACTTGGGGCGGCGGCCTGGGTGGTGCGCGATGCTCGACTGACGGTCTCGTATCAACT
Organism: Demequina sediminis; assembly: GCF_039545075.1. Classification (NCBI taxonomy): domain Bacteria; kingdom Bacillati; phylum Actinomycetota; class Actinomycetes; order Micrococcales; family Demequinaceae; genus Demequina; species Demequina sediminis. The sequence goes on from NZ_BAABRR010000003.1 coordinate 151,066, forward strand.
CGCGCGGCCGTTCGTGCGCGTGCGCTATCCGCGCGTGGCGCAAGAGGAACGCGAGGCTCGCTCGCGCGCCGCCGAGGACATCCTCGCGCAGCAGATCGTCGACCGCTCGGCTCAGCCCTAGCCGCTGCGTCTGGAGTGCTGCGGCTCCGCCACACGGATTCGCGGCTCCGCCACACGGGTCCCGGCGTGTCGTCGGCGTGTCACGCCCGCGGAGGCCGCTGAGGGCCGATGCCGGGGTGGCTTGTGTGGCGGAGCCGCGAGACAGCGCGGCGCGGGCTCTACGCCAGCCCTTGGCCCTCCGTGAGCGGCGCGAGGAGCATCCACTGAATGCCGTAGCGGTCGAAGAAGTCCGTGTAGAGGTCGCCCCAGAACATGGGAGTCGGCTCGGCGGTGACGACACCACCCTCGGAGAGCTTCGCGAAGATCTCGCGCAGCGCATCCTCGTCGTCGAGGGTAAGGGTCACGTACATCGCGTTGCCGCGCGTCAATGTCATCCCCATCGACGGCACGATGTCCGTCCCCATCAGCTGGTGTCCCCCGGGCAGCGTGAGCGCCATGTGCATCACGCGCCCGCCTTCCTCCTCGGGAAGGGGCGGCTGACCGGGTTCGACCGGCATGTCTCGCATGTACATGGGCGGGCCGTCGAACTCCCCACCCAGGACATCGCGATAGAGGGCAAAGGCCTCCTCGCACGTGCCGTCGAAGTTGAAGTAACTCGCGACCGTCGCCATCGTTTCTCCCTCAAGGTGAGTGAGCCGTGCCTGTCCAACGCGGCCAGGCTACGTCCGTCAGCCTCGCGGCGCGCGTCGAGCGGCCGCGAGGCTGTGGGCGCTATACGTCCGTGCGGCGATCGTCGATGCGGTGCTGGTCGACGTGCTCGTCGCGAATCTCGCGGTGAGTCGTGTTGCTGCGCTGCTGGTTCGCGATGAGCGACACGATGATCGCCACCACACCTGCGGCCATGCAGATGTAGCCGATCATCGTGAGGTCCACCGCGTCGACAGAGTCGCGCACCGCGAAGGCCGCAATCGCGCCGATGACAATCAAGAAGATGCCGGAACCGAGTGCCATGATGCTGTCCCTCCCCTGCTCTCCAGCGGGCCCTGTCGCGGCCGCCGGTACCTCCGGCGGCGGGGCGCCTGAGCGCGGACCCGTCGAAGGGTGCAACGCACCTTGGCAAGGGACGATGCCTCGCGGGCCGCGCATCGTCCCCTTGCCTGCGAGTTCTAGCAGGGATGATGAGACTTCGCGGGAGCGGGAATACCGCCGTCGCGCTAGGCACCCGCGCAGGTGTCGACGAGCGCCTCCAGATCGTCGCGCAGGTCACCCGCCGCGCGTACGGCCGCGGGATGAGGCTCGGCCCCCTCGACGGCGAGGCGGGCCGAGAACACGAAGTCGCTCTCCGTGAGCTCACTCGCCGAGCCAGGGCACTGCACGAGTGAGATCGAGACGGGAACCTCGAGGCGTTCACGGCCCACCACGAGCGTGGCCGGCAGCTCGCCCGGTGAGGGGGTCACGGTGAAGACGTCCGACCCCGTGACGCTCAGCAGCGTCGCGGGCAACGGCGAGATGCTGCGCGTCATCACGATGCTGGTGCCGACCGCGTCCTCGCCCGCGCCATGCGACGCACCCAGGGACACCTCGGCGGCCTGCATCGACGCGGCGAGCGCACACCGCTCCTTGTGGACCCCCGCGAGCACGGCATCGTCGAGCATCACCGCCTGGATCAGTTCCGCGCCCTCGGACTCGAGGACCAACTGAGCGCTCGACGATCCGGTCGAGGCCGGGCAGACGGCGTCACCCAGCGGCAGACGGATACCCACGGTGCCGTCGGGCTCGACCACCTCGCCGACCTCGACGGCGTCGAGCCGCTCGAATAAGGGCGAGAACACGGATCCGCCCTGAACCGTCACGGGCTGGCTCGAGGCCGCCTCGATCTCGACGGTGATCCACTGCAGTACCGAGGATTCCGGCGGCGTCACCGTGGCCGACTCGCCCACGACGGGAAACGTGGGGCTCGACGCGCAGCCCGCCAGGGCGCCCGCGAGCGCGACCACTGCGAGTGTTCCGCCGATCCTCATGCCGACATTGTGGCGCGTCGCGGCGCGACTCGGGACCTCTTGGGACCTGCGGCGTCGCCGGAACCTGCGCATTCGGCCATGATGGTGCCATGCCTGAGATCATCACCATCGAGAACCCGCACTGGCGCGTGGGGCTCGTACCCGCCACCGGTGGGTCCGTCGCCTTCGGCCAGGTCCGCATCGGCGACGACTGGGAGGACGTGCTCCGCCCCACCTCCGCCGCCGACCTCGACGTGGCCACCGAGACCGCGTCCTACCCCTTGGTCCCCTGGTCGAACCGGATCCGTGAGGGACGGCTCGCCTGGGACGGCTCCGCGTACGCGTTGCGCGTCAACTGGCCGGACGGCACCGCGATTCACGGCACCGGGTGGGAGTACCCGTGGGCCGTAGTCGAGAGCGGACCCGAGCACGTGGTCCTCGAGTTCGACTCGCGCGACTTCTTTGGCGTCAACTGGCCGTGGAGCTTCATCGCACGCTTCACGTACGCGCTCGAGGACGACCGCTTCGTGTGGACGTACGCGATCGAGAACGTGGACGAGGAGGCCTTCCCGGCCGGGTTCGGCCACCACCCCTACTTCCTGCGCTCGGTCGCGGGCTCCCCCGAGGGCGAGCTCGAGGTCAACTGCACCCAGGCGTACGCACTCGAGAACCAGATGCCCACCGAGGGCGCCGGCCCGATCCCCGAGCACGCGGACTTCTCGGTGCGCAAGCCGATCGGTCAGACCTTCGTCGACGACTGCTTCGCGGGTCGCACGGGCGAGGTGCTCGCCACGGTCGACTACCCCGGCGCGGTGTCGCTCACGATCACGGCGGATGCCCTGCTCGAGCACGCGGTGCTGTACATCCCGCCGGGCAAGGACTTCTTCGCCTTCGAGCCCGTCTCGAACGCCAACGACGCCTTCACCCTGAAGGCGAACGGCGTCGAGGGCACGGGCCTGTTCGTGATCGAGCCCGGACAGACCGTGTCCGCATCGTTCGCGATTGCCGCAGCTCCGCAACGCTGACGCGTCGCTCACGGCGACGGCCTCGGCGGCGCGCTTCCGCGCGTGCTGTCGAGGCCCTCGCCGTCACCCTCTAGAATGGGTGACGCGCCGCCTCCGAGCGGCGCACGCGGGTGTAGTTCAATGGCAGAACTTCAGCTTCCCAAGTTGACAGTGCGGGTTCGATTCCCGTCACCCGCTCCACTAAAACCCCTGGTAAACAGGCAAATTACGACTCCAAAGCCCCTGATGCATACTCCGGCTCGGGAGTTGTTCTGGGAGTTTAGGGCTTTACCCTATTTTGCGGACTCTTGAGAGTTCCCCGTTCATCACGCGCTCAAGTTGAAGGTCGGGGACCAGAATCTCGCCCCACTAGCGCCCCCGTGGTCCCCCTCTGTCAGGGCGTATTCGCACCTCAAATGTCGCTGTACCCTGCGCGCGTTCTCGGAGGTACCGAGGGCAGAAAGGCAGATATGTACGTCAACACTGGCGACTTGAACTCACTTGACCGCCCCGAAGCGCTCACCGATGACGTGGGCATGTACCTGAACAACGCCGACCTCTACCAGGGTGCGCCGCCCGAACTCACCCACGGCACCACGCACTTCCCGGATGAGTTCTGGATGTGGGCAGAGTGGAACTCCCACCACATGCACGACTGGACCACGGCAGTGTGGGAAGCGTGGACCATGTGCCGCGACCGAACAACTGACGCGGACACCGTGACGGTCAACGGGCGGCTCAAGTTCACGTACCGCGTCACGTTCGAGGGGTACTGGGAAGGCGGAGTCCGAGCGACACGCGTGCACGTGGAGCGCATCTAAGCCGTAAGGGCACGACCACCCACCGCTAGCGTGAACTCATGAGGGCACTCAAGGCGTGGGCGCGCACGTTCGGGCGGACGTTGAAACGGACCTGGGGCTATGTGCTTCTCGTCCTGGTCGAGGCGGCGGTCATCGCCTTCACATTTGCGTACTTCGATGACCCCGCTGACGCCGCGAGTGTGTCAGTTTCAGCGGGCTTCCTCTTGGTCACGGTTCTCTACGTCATTTCCACTCAGCGCATGGCGAAGGCGTCAGAGGAAACCCTGAGGCTTGAGCGGAGTCGGGATGACCGCGTGCGGCTGGCGGCGCTACAAGAGAACCTCAAAGCCGCGAGTACCGGCGCGTTGCGAGCCTGGATTTACTTCGCTGAGGACTTCAGAGTGCTGATTGCGGATGACATCGAAGTCGATGACGACGGAATTTCCAAGGAGGAAGGCTTCTTCCTTGCGGCAGATGGAGTGTCCGTCGTGAGGCGCGCTCACAGCGAGATACTCCGCAACGTTGCCATGCTCAGGAGGTGCGGGCTTGGAAACGAAGCCGCTGATTTTGTTGAGAGTGTGCCACCCTTCTCGGACGCAATCGGCATGTACGCCGCCATGAACCAGCGAAGCGCTCGACCGAACGATAAGGACGAACGGCGCGCGTGGGAGCGGGAATGCTGGCTTCACGAGCGGGAGATGAAGGGGTTGCCGCCTTGGGAGGATGTCGTTGACGGGAAAGTTCACCACTCAGTCCAGCAAGCACTGACCGGGCTTAACTCTGGCATCGACCACTATTGGGCGCGCCAGTAATCCCCGAAGCGGTGATGGCGCATTCACCTCGCTGACACGCCAACGGCAGGCACCTCCCTAGGGGTAGCCCGCCGTTGAAGGCAGTGTCGCTTACTGGCGCTTGGCATCGAGTGGTCGAGTTGTTTTCCAGGCATCCGGCACCACGTCGATGTTCACACCGCTGATGGCATAGATGGGCTTCCCCCACACATACTCAGCGGCTTTCACCAGGCGGTTGTAGATGTTCTCGATTTCCTCGCGTGAGTTGCTTCCCGGGAGGGTCGTGTTGTGCACCAGATAGCGGATATCCACCCCCTTCGCCTTATAAGCGCGGAAGAGGTTCACGTACTCCTGCTCACTCTTGATGCTCGTTTCAATCTCGATGTACTCGTACACGGGGTGCGTCACACCGCCGTTGCCGTCGTCCTCGATACCGAGCATCACCAGGTCCGGCTCGTGAGGCTTTACCGAGCCGTCAACGAGGACCGCTAGTTCGTGTGCTTCTGCCCACGGGTGCATCTCCGGGGACCAGTTAGGGATGAAGTCACTGTCGGGTTGAGCCTTGATGGCGCGCTTGATACTCGACTCATGAATGAAGAGGGCTTCACGTGCGTCGAATCCCGCGATGTAGGACGCGGTGATGAGTAGCCCGCCCATCGAGGTGCCCGTTTTCGATGCGTTGATGGGGAACGGCGTGAGATGCGGTGCGGCGGCAGGGTCCGCAATCTTCTGACCGAGTTTCGTTACCGAGTACACCATCGGAAGCATCTGGGCACCTTGGCTCATGTACCGCGCGTTCACGTAGGGCGTTTTGCCGCGTGAGAGTTCACCGAGGCGACGGCGAATCTTCTCCGGCTCAAGCGGGATGTAGTGCTCGTGGTCCTCCGGCAGGTTCGCGTAACCACTGTTAGAGAGCATCTGGACCACGTGCTGTACGGAGGCGATACGCATACGGCTCAACGCGTGGAGTACTGCGATGTCCGCCTTCGTGGGACTCTTCCGACCGGCTTCCTTCGGGGCGGCAGGCTTCTTTATCGTCGCCTTCTTTGCTGACGTAGTGCGTGCATCTGCGGGCTTCGTAGGCTTCGTAGTAGGCGCGAGGGCGTGGTCCTCACGGCGTGACTGCACGGGCTTCTGCACTGCTTTCGCAGGCTTCACAGGTGTGACTACGACCGGCGCGCTATTCACCTCGGGTGTGGATACAGGGGCAGGTGAGGCGTCCCAGTCGTCCACCTCTTCAGAGATATCGAAGGCGCTCGTGGGTGCACTCTGCTCCTCGCTGTTACCCCCAAGGGTGACATCGGAGGTGTTCACAGAGTCCCAGTCATCCACCTCGTCAGTGAGGTCGAAGTGAGAGGGAGAGGACGCACTCACAGGGGTGACAACACTCACAGGTGAGGCGGGCGAGGACACACCTAGTTCACCGTCAACATCACCCCACTCGTCACCGGGTGAGGTGACCTCACTCACGGGGGTGTGAACCTCACTCTCACCCTGCTCGCGGGTAGGGGTGTACACCTCACTCTCCACCTCCCCTCTCACCTCCATCTCCCCAGTGAGAGGGGAAGAGGGTGAGGTGGGGGTGTCATCTTCAGCGATGAGTCGCCCCGTGAACTCACGGCGAGGTGAGGGTGTCCACGGGGTAGGTGAGCGCTTCGTGACAGGGGTGATGCCAGGACTTCGTTCAGGGGTAAATGCTTGGTTCATAATGCCGTTCCTTCGAGTTGCGGCGCGCCGATTTACGTGCCGATTTACATGAACTATCGGCATTCCGAGCGCGGTCGCCCGACTCAGGCGGTGCTACGCACGGCACTACACCCCCCACCAGTCCGATTTACAGTGCCAGCGCACAACAAAACCCCTGGTAAACATGCATATTGGAACTCTCATTTTTGCAGTCGCGTGGCTCCGGGTTACTCCGTATCCCCTCTCCCGCATTGGTAGGTCGAGCGCCTGTTCGTAGTGGCTTGTACGCATGCCGATGGCGCGACGACTGCGCCACGTGTGTTGTGAGCGTGTTTGCTTCCACGGAGTCGCATGCGAGGTGAGGCGTGCACGTGGACTCTCCCCCTCCTGTTGTGTGCGTGCCCCCAGTGGACTCTCTCCCCGGTGAGGTGCACCCCGCGAGGTGACTGTGAGGTGAGGGCTACGCGGATGTGTACATGTGTGGACGGTGTGAGTGTGTACATATGTGGACAGAGTGAGGTGAGGAGGGTGACGACTGTGAGGTGTACCTCTCCCCGTTGTGAGGTGTGTATCCCGGTGAGGCTCTCCCGGTGAAGTGACATCTCCCCGTGAGGTGTGTACCCGGCGACTGTGAGGGTGACGCGGGTACGGTGACACTCATGAGCGATGACGACATCACACCTGCGGTGACCCCCTCGGTGACGCGTGCGGTGACTCCCGCTGTTACCCCTGCGGTGACACGTGCAGTGCAACCGAACGGTGTGACTCGGAATGTGGTGACGCCGAACAACGTGCGTCCCAACGAGGTGAAGCCGAACGGTGTACGTCCGAACAACGTGAAGCCGTTGGCAGTGAAGCCGAAGGCTGACGACGAGGGGTAGCCCTCTCCTGCTGACGCGCTGGCGTGTCCACAAATGTAGACAGCGTTGGCACGTTGGCGTGGCTGTCGCTGTTGGCATCTAGGGCTTGCGGGTATGGCGTACCGCGTGGGGTAACAGCAACTGCGTCACTGCTGGCGGTAACTGCTCCATGCATCTACGGCGTACAGGCATAGAGGCGTGTGGGCGTGGGTACAGGGTTCACGGTTCTGTGGGCTTGGGGCAGTTCGCGGTACATGTGACGGCTACGGGGTTCTTGCGCGTGACGGTTCTAAGTGCTGGCGAGTTCGGAAGCGGAGCGAGCGCGGAACGCGCGAGGCGAAGCGGGACTACGGACGTGACAGTGGATTTCGGGTGCAGGCGGCTGTCGGAGTGCTCAGGGACCGGGGTCGAGGTGTAGTCGAGGGCTACGGGTCGAGTGAGTGATGACGCCGAAACGGTGCTGTTTGCCGCCGATAGCGGATAGAGGAAGTGAGGGACCGAACGTGTCCCGCTTCTCTTACCCGAAAGGAATCCGCATCATGACCAACACCACCACCACGGTCCACACTCCACTACTCGCCCTACCTGCCTTCAGGAACGGTGACGGGCTGGCTCGCATCCGCGTACGGTTCACTACCTCCGAACTGAGGTGGCTCCGGGCGAATGCACTCGCTAGCGCTAACGCGTTGACTGCCGCGCTGTCCGAATCTGCCATCAACGCTGACGAAGTGCTGGAACGCTTACGCCTCGCCTCTGAGGCGAGGGCTATCGTCCGCGCCGCCCTGTCAGTGCATGGACGCTCACGTTCGGGCGACGTGTTCCGCCCGTTCAGTGACGAAGCCCCGCGTATCGCTCACGCTCGTCGTCGCCTGCTCGACATGGATATGGAGCCTGCTATGCGTGCACGTGTGGAGGGAGTGCTCTCGACTGTTCTCGCCTCCCCTGAATCTCAACGACTCGATGAAGCCATCTACGTCGGTGCGAGCCATGACGCGCATAACGCTATTGCGGCTGTTGCTGAGGACGCCCGTATACCCGCATCGAGGCTCGTACGGCTCTTACTCGCTGAGCGCTTCCACGCGACGCACAACGACTGCCCTCTGCCCCTCTTGGGTGACAACAACTCACACGCTCGTGGGGAACGCGGAGGGAGAACGGTCATGACTCTCGTCGCTGTATGCATGAACGCGCTCCATGACGCGGGAGTGGATACCTCTGAGATGGGCGATGTCATCACACGTGAACCCGTCGATGTGCCGCCGCTCGCAGGCTTCCGAGGCTAAACGGCTCACTGCAATGTGCTCACTGCCGTCATCACGCCGATAGAGATACCTGTAGGAGAAACCACAGATTACGTAGTCGCTTCGAGCGGCTGTCACACACCCCGCTAGCCATTCGACTGTTCCGGTTAGCGGGGTGATTTGTGTGTTGGGGCGGGTTCGCGGGTGAAACGTGCGGATGGACACGAATGGGGCGAGCCGAGCGGTTCCCCTATCGCGGACGGTACACGCTGTAGGGCGTGTTTGTGCTGGTAAACGTGCGGATATTAATAGTTACAAGGGTGAAAAATCTAAGCCCACAACAACAAGGAAGAGAGAGAACATCATGCGAACCGAAGTCATCACGAATCTAGAAGCCGAAGTCGAATCCACCGCCAACTGGCACGAAGCCGCTGTAGCGCGCGAAGAAGCCGCAGAACTGAACTACGCAGAAGCCAAGAAGAGCGGAAACAACAGCCTCATCGAGAAGGCTCGCCTCGCCCACGAAGAGGCTTACTTCAACTACGAAAACGCCTACGACGCCCACGTTGACGCGATGATGCGCCTCGCGTTCGAACGTGAGTCCTTCACAGGGGTCCGCTTCGCCGCGTAACCCTCAACCCGGAACCCCCGGCAAGTGACCTCCTCACCTGCCGGGGGTTCTTGCTGTGTACGGATGGGTGCAGGTGTTGCCCGCACATGAGCGCAGGTTCATGGATACCCAGAAGGACACGGTTCGGGCGAGCGCCCGGCTCTCACCTATCGCGGACGAGGCGCGGCAGTCCGCCGTTCGATTGAAGCCATTCCGATGACTGAAGAGCGAAAACAGCAGATAACACCTGTAGAGGCGTCATCAACCTCCCGAACCGAAAGAAGGAACAACATGCCTGTATCCACCATCCCGGCGACCGTCGCCTATCTGTTAGCCGAGTCGCACAACGTCCACGTGAACCACCCGAACGGCAAGCGGACCACCCTCCGCGTCGCGCTCTCACTCTGGAACCACGGCGAACCCATCCGCGAGTTCACCGAAGCCGACGCCGCCATGTTCGACATTCCAGTGAGCAGGGTGAACGCCACTATTCGCGCCTATAACTTGAGCCGATTTGGTTTGGAGGTGGTCGATTGAGCGATGCCCCCGGACACATACGTACTTCACTCGCGAAGGCTCCTGCACCTCTCTCCGCAGGAGCCTTCGCTCTTCCCCAACTGAAAGGACCAACCAACATGGAGCCAACTGACCACCTACCCGTCGTCATGACCACGTACAAGCACGGAGAACTACGAGGCGCGACTATCGCGACCATCGTGGCGAGGACGTATCCGAGCGGCTGTGTGTTCCGCCGCATCGCTGACAGTTCGAACCCGAATGCTGGGCGAATCATCAACCGGTATCTCTCCATCTCTGGACCTCCACACGTGGAGGACACAGTGCTCGACCTTGTTGACACACGCCCACGCTCCGAGGCTGGGGTGCTCTTGAATTCGAAGGGTGAGGAGGACGTGAACCTACGCGAATAAGGGGGTGCTGACAGCGCTAGGAGCGCCCCTCTGCGGCTCTGGAATCGCTGACTGCTCCGCGTGTGCATCTACGCCCTGCTGGCTCTGCTGGCGGGGCTTTTTGCATGCATGGGTGAGTGCTGTGTCGTGTGGTGTTTGCCGCTCATCTGTTGGCGGTGTGGAGAGGAGTAAAGGACGCGGCTGAGGCGAGGCGCGCTCGGCTTTCACCTATCGCGGACGGTGCGCGCTGTAGGCGCATCGGAATGACGTGTTCCCCCTTCTAAATAGCGGATAGCCCCTGTGAAGGGGGTTACCCGCAATGACGACTCAAGGAACCACATCCGAAGAACATCCATCACATCAACCGGCACCTCGGTGGACGAATCATCTCCATCATCGGCTCGCCGCTGACCTCTACCTCAACAGGCACCTAAGCCCTGACGCGAGAGTGCTGTCGCTTGCTGTCACCACGTTCGGCTTCCGTAGCGTCGTAGCCGCTCACAGGGCACGCTTGCAGTCGCACCTCGGATGGACCAATGAACGCTACGACGGCGCGAAAACTGAAGCCCTACTCGACGGCTGGATTTGGACCTGGGAAGGAAGCCTCACCGCGCTGACGCAGGACGAGGGCTTCTGGGTGTGGCGCGACGGCAGGGATGCCGTTGATTCCACCCTCGCTCGCGCAGAGATGCGTTTCCCCGACCACTGGCACACGTCGCCCGCCGCTCTTGCTGACCGCTCACGTTTGTACGTCGAGGGTGTGGGCATGAAGCGCGCCGCGAGGCTCTTCCCGCAGGATGACGTGGAGGCACGGCTCACCCTCATCGCTCTCTCTACAGTCCTACGTTTTGACCGCCAGGAAGCATGGACTGATTTCAACCCCTACATGCGCGAGGTGTGCAGAGGCATCGACGTTCGCAGGGCGGTACGGAACCTTGAGCGGTACGGATACGTCGAGGTCGCTGAGGACAGGGCTCACGTGCGGTTCACACAGGCGTATGCGGACACGCTGGCGGACTATGCGGCTCACTGGAAAACGCGCGAGAACCGGAACCGCGAAACCGAGTATGAGGAGCGCTGGACAGCCGCTCACAGGCGTCCGCAATGGGTGGGAGCCGAACGTGAAGCCAGGGGTGCTCGCTGGTATATGTACGCCTTGGAAACGACTGCCGACCTCACCATCACCGTGAACGGGGTGACCGAGGAGTTCCCGACAGGCACGCGTTGCTACGTGGGAATTTCGACGCTTCCCGAGATGAGGGCGCTAGAGCATTTCGACGCTTCGGAGTGCGGCTACAACCCTCGCCTACATGCTCTCAAGCAAGCGGCTGAGGCAGTGAACCGTGACCATCCGGCACTCGTGAGTGTGCAGTTGGAGAGTCACAGCGCTGACGAGATGACGTGGCTACAAGCCCAACAGCGTGAACGCTTCCTCGTGCAGTCAGGGCTTGCTCGCGGGCTTCCACTGCTCAACATCCAGTACACGCTGGGTAAGGACTGGATGACTGGCGGCGACCATACGGCTCGACGTTGAGCGGCGAAGCGTTGCTGTCAGCGTTGACCGATATCTGTTGGTGAGGGTTCGCCGCATATCGGCGCTCACCCGGTCGGAGTCGAAAGGACATTGTTCCGGCGAGTTACCTGCTGTGACGGTCGCGGACGTACGCGTGGCATCCGCTTCGCTGAGTCACACCCCTCGCCTATAACTACATTGAGCGCCCCTCTAACCACGAGGCGCTCCCCACCACTACCAGGAAGCCCTTTCACCATGATGCTCATAGTCGCCCCGGCTGACGAAACCCTCGTCGGCGTTTACTGGCGCTGTCATTGGACGTGCCTGGTCGCGGCTGTGGTGTCCACAAATGTGGACATCCCCGAGTTGATGAGTCCGCGTGACGGCATCTACAAGGCTCTCAACATGCTCGTGCTGGGAGAGTCCACCGAGGCACTGTGGGCGGAGGTTGTCAGCGACTGCTACCTCTGCGGTGGCGGTGACACTGAGGCTCCCGTAGAGGCGGCGGACACGGTGACGGACACCCCTGAGGGGGGTGCGTCATGACCGCCGAGATTCGCCGTATTCACCCCGCTCTTTTGCAGATGCGAGCCGCTGATTCAAATCCCATATGTTGGGGCTGGCGGTATCCGAACGCGGACGGCGTTGTGGTCGCCTGGCACAGTTGGTGCCTCGCCTCGTACCTCGAAAACCAGGGCGGCTGGCGCGGCTCGAACCGCGCCCTAGTGGGCGCGCATGAGTCCTGGATTGCCTCCGGTGGTAGCGCCGCTCGCAGTGGCTGGCAGAACGCCGAACAGGAGCGAATGGGCGCGCTATGGATTGCGATGTACGACGCTGGGGCTTTCCCCCTCCCCGAGCGTGTACCGGATGACCTCCCGGCGCTGGTAAGAGGTCCGTCACATTGCCGAGTAAATCCTTGCTGTATCGGCACCTGCGGACACGACGAAGGTCCGCTCGGGGTGTGCCTACGGCGAGGTATGGCTTAGCCCCTCCCTGGTCCTCGGATAGCGGCGCTTCGTGCGCTCACACGCCTCCCGTGGAAGGACACCGCCCCACGCCGAAGTGATGCGCCAGTTCGAATCTGACCGATAGCCCTGTTGACAACGAACTTCGAACGATTGGAACCGAACATCATGGCTAGAACCTCCGCCCCTATCAACCATCGTGATGACGCCTGGACCCGCCGTGTGGCGGTATTCGGAACGCTCGTCGTGGCAGGCGCGAACGGCGTGCTGTCATTCCACTCGCTCGCGTCAGTTGCCGCCGATGAAGGTTTCCCCGAGGGCTGGGGGTGGCTGTTCCCGATTGGGGTTGACTCGATGATGTTGACGATGGCGGTTGTTGCGCTTCACGGTGCGATGCGCGGCATGCGGCTGTGGTTCGCGTACGCCGGTACCTTCCTCGGTGCCGCCGTGTCCGTGTACGGGAATGTGATGTACGCCTATGACGGCTCGATTCTGCGAATAATCCTCCACTCGGTGCCGCCGCTGTTCCTCCTCATGAGCGTCGAAGGCGTGTTCTACATGTACCGAGTGCGCCTCGATGACCGTGCTGTGCAAGAACAAGAGGACGCGCGTGAAGCGGCTCGGGAGGCGAAGGCTGAGGCTCGCCGTCAGTCGCAGATTGCACGTCAGCAGGAGAAGGCTCCGCGTGCCACGGCTCTTGCTTCCACGGCTCTTGCTTCCACGGTTCGGGCGGCGGCGGCGGCTACTCTCGACAAGGCTCGTGTGGCGGCGATTGAGGGTGTGCTTGCGGGCGCTGAGTACAAGGCGCTCGTGGATGCGAACACCGCGAACGTGGACCTCGCGGTGTTCGTCATGGAGCGGGTGCCGGGTACCACCAACCTTGACCTCACACACGCCGGGTTCCTCTCCCTCCCCACGGATGAAGGCAGGGCGCACCGTGACCGCGTTCGGGCGGCGTGGAAGAAGGCGTCCGAGCGGATGGAGGCTGGCGCTTCCAGTGCTGACGGCTCAAGCGACAAGGGTGAGCAGTCCGTTGCGGCTCTCGCTGGTGACTCCGAGGCTGACAGGCGGGTGTTGAGTGCCGCGTAAACCTGAAAACAGAAACGACAAAGGGCTACGGATTGATTTCCGTAGCCCTTTTCTATTACCCCTATCGCGGACGTAAACGTGGCATATAAGCATCATTATGGCGTGAATGCCGATATTATCATACGTAGATGATAAATGCACTTCATCCGGTGCAAACAACAAGTTTTAGGAGAATAACATGAACATCAACATTCTTAGCCGCAAGATTGCCGCAGTTAGTACTGCTGGCGCTCTCGCCCTCGCGCTCTCTGCATGCGGGATGGGAAATGGCGATACGACGGATACTCGTTCGCTCGCCAAGGACGCCCAGCCTGAGGTGACTGCAACCGCCGACGCAACGCCTGAGGCTTCTGCTACGCCTGAAGCGACCGTCACCCCCGACGTCGCGTTCGAGCACGACAACGGCTTCAACTTCGACGCCTCAACCATCGCCATCCCCGAGGATGTCACCGCCGTATTTGGCGACGACGCTTCACGCGCTGTGAACGACGCCCTCATGGTCATCCACGAAGGTTACGTGCAGAACCCTCAACTCGTTGTACCTGGATACTCCGAGGCTGACTACGACATCGCCTGGGAAGGCTTCTCGCAGAAGTGGCTCACGTCGAACGTGAGCGATGAGGACAGCCGTGACTACATCTTCCTGTCCATCGACCCGGACGGCGTTCTCGGCACCATCGACGGCACCGATTTCACGATGCCCGCTGACGGTGGCGTTGAAGCACGACTCTTCACTGAGCCTGTTGCTGTCCTCTCGGACACTGGCGACGCTGTGAGCGTCGGCTTCGATGTTCAGGTGACCTACCTCGCCGCTCCCTCTCACGTGACGCAGGACGCTCACATCACGCTGAAGATGATTCCTGCTGGCGCTGACGGTCAGTGGATGGTGGACGGTTTCACCATCGCCACCGACCCCGCAGAAGTCGTAGAGGGGTAAGCCATGAATAAGGACGCAAACTTAGGCAAACGCATCACTCGTGGCGTCATAGCCCTCATCGGCGGCGTAGCGCTCGCACTCGTCGGCTCCACCGCTTTCGCTGGTACTGAGTTCGGCGGCGGGGTGGGAACCGATGGCGGCGGTGGCGGCACATCCAACCCCGGCACAGGTGGAGGCGGCGGCAACAGTGGTGGTGGCACCACGAACCCACCTCCCACTAACTATGTTTTCGCGACCTTCACACGCGAAGGCAACATCGCCACGAACTGCCCGGCTAGCGCTATCGGCTACCGCATCTCTTACCGCTCCACCACTGATTACTTTGCGTCGAACAACGCCTTGTGGAACTACGTCGCTCACGGGGCAGAACTCGACATCTTGCCCGACTACGTGGAGTTCAGAGGCATCTCCTGCATCTACCCACCATCACACCGTGACGTGACGGTACGTGTGGTGCTGGACGCCAATATTGCCATCCAGCAAGTTCAACCAGAAGAGAAAACTCTTCGCACCGCTAGCGCCACGACTCGCTGGGGTAACGGAGAAAGGACGTTGGCGGCGGCGTACGACTCTGACTCTGCGCAGGCGGCTGTATCGACCTCCATCACGGAATTTGGGCGCTACCAACTCGCCGGAACCGCTCGGGCGCAATACGTGACGATTCGGACCTACTCCTCGAACACCGACCAGTTCGGCAACACCTACGAAGATGAAGTCATCAACACCGGTGCCATCTTCAATGCGTCCGTCACCAACGCGCGAGGACAGTTGGATTGCGCGAACGGGTGGAGCAACGACTGGCTACCCGGCAGTTGGAATTACGAGTACGCCGACTGCGCTCCGACGAGCACAACAAACACACCTGCCTATCAGTGCGTTGCCGACGACGGTCCCGCTGTCACCATCAACGGTGAGGCACGCACCAGCGCCGCGCTTTTCCGCAACGGTGAAGCGAACCCCGTGACCTTCGCGGCTGTACGCCCGTCAGGACTCTCAAACCTCCACGCGGAGCGCACTCGCTGGACACGCAATGAGGACGGCTCCCCGTGGCGCGCTGAGGCTGGTCGAAAACTCTCTGTGGCGAACGCTAACTTCAAACTCTCCCGCCAGGAAAAGGGTCAACAGTTATTCATCAACGACACAGCATCAGCCTGGAATAGCGGCATCATCACGGACCTGTACGTGCACGGAACCTGGGCTAGTGGCAACGGCTTACCCAACGTCGTGACGCCGCACTACTCGTATCAGGGCACCCGACAGGTCGAGTCGGTCACCATCACGGGAGTGAACTCTGACGGGTCGTGGGAAACGACATCGAGCACTCAGAACGTAACCGCGATGGCTCTTTGTGATGGCACCCCGCTCTCCGTCGAGTTCGTCCGCGCTGTTAGCGGTCCTGGGAAGTGATGACATGACTCTGCCTACACACTCAACCGCTCCGCTCTCCTCCGACGACGAGATGGATGCTGAACTCGCCGCTCTCAAGAAACCGCTCGACGCAAGTGTGTTGGAGCGCGAGGAAGCCGAGTTCGCGACGTTCGCGTTCGAGCCGCTCAAAAAGGGTGACTCGAAGTTCCTCCTGGATGACGAGGAGGATGACGGCTCTGGCTACGTCGAACTGCAACGCGAAGCGAAGCGTCAGGCTGACCAGAAGCAACGCGAAGCCGACGAGGAAGCGAAAGCCCTGAAGAAGGCTGAACGTCAACGCAAGCGCGAGGACCGCGAGAACCGCACCCTCTCAAGCCTCTGGACGATTGCGGCGGTATGCGTGGCTGTCACTGCGCTGGTGGTGTTTGCCTTCGTCACCAGGGATGCGGACACCGCTGGGGTCGCCGCCGAGGAAGCCTTCCAGCAGGGCGTGACTGCGGGGGTCGAGGCGGTCGGTAACGCGACGCCGAGTGGCGCAGTCAGTGATGTTCGTGTTCGACCTTCCGAGGTGGCTGAAGAGGCTCCTAAGGGGGCTGACGATGCCGACACGGACGTGGCTGAGGGCATCGTCCTCTTCGGGGATTAAGCGCCCCGCCAAAAGCCGTCCGATAACCATATAGAGATTGCTCGCGACAGTCGCGGATGAGGGAGTGATGACCCCTCGCTACTACCCGTGACGACCGCCGAGTACCCCCGTCAGAGTTGAGCGTTTTTTCTTGTTGTTGCGCTCCTCTGGCGGGGGCTTTTCTATGCCCACAGTGCGGTGTGCAGAGTTATCCGTGCATCTCTACGTGCGGCTCCTAGCCCAAAAGGACACGGTCGAGGCGAGCCTGTTCTAGCCGATTCGCCCGAACCATGTCCTTTTCTGGACCCCCTCGCCGGGGTCGTGTCCTTCCTGCACTGACGCCAAAACGATGCGCGTACCGATAGTCCTAGTGACAAGGAACGGAGCAAACTATGGACAAGCAGGCGGCACTCGACGCGATTGAAGGCGTGCACTGGGCTAGTCCTGCCGCCTACGTTGAAGATTCCCTGTTCTCCGACGCTGACATCAGCCCTGAGATGCACGCTCTTGTGGACGTTCGTACGCTCACGAAAATGGTCGATACTGGCTGGGCTAGCAGTGACGGCTCTACGGCGCTCCTGCGGCTCTCTGAGGGCGTTCTGACGGCTCTCCTGCGCCGTGACCTCGCCTGGTTCACGCATCTGCACCTACGTGCCTCTATGGAACGCCTGCGAGCACGCGGCTACCTGGTTCCTGGCGATGCGGACAGTGGCGTGTGGAGGCTCACAGCGCTAGTCCTGGTTGAGGCTCAGATGGTCGAGTTGGAGGCGCGTGGACAGCACGACGGCGAGCGTCCCTTCGGCTACTTCCGGGCCGAGCGTGGGCACGAGATTATTGAGCGCATGACGACCAGGACCGCGCCCGTGCAGGTGCGCCCACGAGGCGATGTAGAGGCTTCGGGTGACACCAGGACGCTGGCGCGGACTGCGAAGGCAGGAGGCACGAGATTCGTGGACCTCGCTGGGGTCGTACGGAACCCGCTGAAGCCCCACCGGACACAGCAACGGACGGGGCTGGGATACGGCGTGAACCCGTACACGATGCGTGGAGCAGGCGTCGAGGTTCAGATGAAGCGGAGCAGTCGCTAAGCGTGACGCCAGTACTCACAGCCGCAGAGGCGGTCAGTGGGGTCAGGGATACGTAGCCCCTCACGGTCGATGACAGCGCCATCGGAGAGGTTCTTCGCGAGCAGTGCGTACAGGTCAGCGCCGAGGTTCTCTTCCAGGCTCTCGACGGGCGATGAGGTCACGAAGATGATGCGACGACTGGGGTCACCGTCATAGGACGTGAGCAGGTCCGTCAACGCTTCCCTGTGCGCTTCGGAGAGTCCCCCGTAGTAGTCGAAGAACGTGTTGACGTGGACCACGAGGATGTTTGCGGACGGCGGGGCGGTCACGAAGTCGTTCTGCACCAGGTTGCTGGGCTTCACCAGGTCCACGGTCCAGCGCTCTGACTGCATGCGTGTGTTGAGTTCCCCTGTGAGGGCGATAGCGCGGTGCAGGGCGGAGTTTCCGTCGTCAGTACGTACGAGTAGCCACGAGCCATCTACAGCGCGTTCAAGGGCTTGCTTCTCGAACGCGTCGAGGGCGTCCGGGTGACGGTAGCGGTGTGGCAGTGATGACAGCCAGGCTTCGGTGGTTTGTGTGTGCATCTTCATCACCATGCCTGTTCGAGTAGTTCTTCAGCGTCAACGGGCGGTTGAGCCTCTGAGGATTCTGTTTGGTCATCTTCAGGCGCGTTCACGGGCATGTCCTCAGGCGTGTCCGATTCCTCTGTGGACCCTACTGGGGCAGGTGCGAACGTCGGCGCTTCTTCGATGACAGCAGTAGGCGGTGCAACGTCGTCAACAGGTACGCCAGCCGGGTCACCTGGACCCCACACAGGAGCACCCGTGTCAGGCTCCGGGGATACGGAGTCGCCAACAGCCCAGTCAGGTGCAGGCACGGTGTTCTCAAGGGCGGGTGATTCAGCCGTCGCGGCGGGGAACTTACCTTCACCGGGTACGAACTGCGCGACCTCAAGGCGACCGAGTAGCGGGATACCGCCGTGCCCCTCACCGAAACGGTTCTTGGGCATGGACAGCGAGTAGGTGGCGAGTGTGTGGTCCGTCGCGTCATCTGACTCTTCACGGTGGAGGAAGAGGATGGTGGCGGCTTCCTGTTCGATAGCCCCGGATTCACGGAGGTCGGAGAGGCGCGGCTTGTTGCTTCCACCAGTCCCACGCTTCTCCACGTCACGGTTCAACTGAGCGAGGGCGATGACAGGTACCTCAAGGCGTTGAGCAAGGGTGCGTAGCCCGTTGGCGACGTTGCCGACCTGGACGTGGCGCGGAGCCTGAGCGTCATCCTTACCGGGACGCACGAGTTGCAAGTAGTCGAGCACGATGAGGTCCACACCCTCGGTTTGGTGCGCGGCGTACGCCTCACGAGTGATGTCCGCAAGCGTCATAGCGGAGTCGTCAAGGATGCGTAGGGGGGCGTCAGCGATGGACTCGATAGCGGTGCGGACAACGGGTAGGTCGCGGTCAGGCACGTTGTTCCGGGCTATGAGTTTCGACGGGATTTGCGACTGCGCTGACACCAGGCGGACTTGGAGTTCCTTGCGCGTCATCTCTAGAGAGAAAAAGAGCACGCGTAGCCCCTGAGTGACAGCGGCTTCACGAGCGAAGTCACAAGCGAGCATCGACTTACCTACACCAGGGCGAGCGGCAAGGACATTGAGGCTCCGGTCCTTCCAGCCACCGTTGAGCGCTTCCGTGAGGGCGGGGATACCGGTCGAGATGCCTTCATCTGTGCGGGCGTGAGATTCCAGGTCGAGCATCATCTGCATGAGCGCTGAACGGTCATCACCTTCAGCGTTCTGACCTACAGCGAAACGGTTCTGCGCTTCCACGAGGCGGGACTGCGCGTTCGACAGTGCATCTTGCGCGAGGGTGGTGGAGGACACACCCGCGTCACGGATGAGTTCACGTCCCACCCCTTCGAGTGAGCGGCGGAGGCTGTTGTCACGGAGGATTTCCGCGAACACGTCAGCAGGCGCGTCGTATAGCGATGCCTCCTGCGGGTCGATGAGGAGGGCGAGGGCTTCAGTGCCCCCTGCGGCGTTCAAGAGGTTCTGAGCGCGTAGGTGTTGCGCGACGAGGGTGGGGGTGAGGGCTTTCCCGTTGTCAACGACTGCACACATGGCGGCGAAGGTCACCGCGTGACGAGGCTCAAGGAAGTCATCTTCAGTGATGAGGTCACGGACGGCGTTGAGGTCGTCGGGGCTGTTGAAGAGGTTCGCGAGGATGCCTGCTTCCACGTGAGCGTCAACGTCAAACGCTTCAGTACTGGATGAGGTGGCGGGACCACTGTCGTAGGCAGGGTCATACGGGGGCGCGTCGTGTTGTGCAGTAAAAGTCATGATGTTCTTCCTGTTCGTTGTAAATCAAAGTCGCTATTCCTTACTATCGGCATCTTTTCGGCGTCAGCGCGACTGCCCTGGATGAGTGGGTTATCGAGGCTGTCAAGGCAAGAGAAAAGCCCCCTCCCGAAAACGGCAGAAACGGGAGGGGGCGAGCACACCACATCTTCAAATGCGACTTTGACTCCGAACGGAAGCGATGCGGTTGCTACATACATGGTTATCGGCTCATTCCATCAACTACCGCAGGTGACGCGTCGAGGACGGCGTTGTACACGCCCTCACCGAGCGCCTGAACCATTGCGGACAGGGCGGCGGTCACACCGAGCACGAGAGTGATTTGGCGGCGTGAGGACGCGGCGACGAGCAGGTTCAGGGTTTCCCGTAGCGCTTCACCGTCGCGGTAGTCGAGGGATTCGACACCGGACAGGTCAACGATGACGACACCGCCCTTCTCTACGAGAGCCTTCTCCTCCTCTGCACGACGGAAGCCTGACTGTGCGAGTGACACGAGTTCACGTGTGGAGCGCATACGTACTTGCGAGGTGGTGCAGTGCAATCCCGCGATGAGGTCATATGCGGCGAGCAGGTTCATGGTGCGGAGTGAGCCAGCAGGGGCGGCAAACAGGAGCGTCGAGGTGGACTCGGTGAGTACACGTCGGACAGCGCCACGGACATCCTTCGCCTGCGAGTTTGAGAGCGCAGTAGTCGGGACGCCGACCTGGCGAACCCACGCGTCCGCTTCCTTCCGAGCGGCTACAAGGCGACGTTCGTGGATGACACGCGCGGACTCCCTGGCAAGGGCTTCGCGCTCGGGGTTGGATTCAGAGGCACGCTCACGGGCACGTTCGGCGCGAGCGGCTTTCTCCTGGGCGCGTTGCTCCTCAAGGCGGCGGGCTTCAGCGGTGGCACGGATTTGCTCGATTCGTACATCGAGGGCTGGGTGGATGGTTGTCATGACTCTCTCTCCTTAGTTGCTTTGGACGACGAGCGCGGCGAGGCGCGGGTCAACGGTGTCGGGGGCGGACGGTGTGGACGGGGTGACAGCGGCAGGCGCTGAAGAGTGTGAGCGGTTGGCGTTCTTGAAGCCCCAGTGAAGGAGCCATTCGGCGGCACCTTCGCGGTACGAGTCAGCGGAAGTAGTGGAGGCTTTGCGCCCCTGGTTGAGGGCGGCGGCGAGGTTCACGCCCTGGACCTTGAGCGCATGGACGCGCTTGTTCACCTTGTCGATGCCCTCCGTGCCCTTCGGCTCCACGAGAGCGTCACGCTCTACGCCTGTGAGCACGGCACGGAGGTCAGCGTCGATGAGTAACTCCTTGATGCGGCTGACAGTCCAGGATGCGATTTCATGGTTGCGGGGAACGGCGGTGCCAGCGGGTGTACCAGCGGCGGCAATAGCGGCGGCGAGGTGTTCGCGTAGTTCAGCCTGAGGAACTGCGACAGCCTGTGTGACAGTGTTGATGGTGCGAACCGCGTCAGCGCTAAGGGCGTCAACGACGGCGTGCTTGCCAGCCCCTTCGAACGCTTCACGGACACCCGCAGGGACAGCCTGAACAGCAGGCTCCTGGGTCGGTTCTGGGGCGGCTTCGGCTACAGGCTCGGGAGCGGCTTCGACAGGCGCTTCTTCCTCTTCGTCAGCATCTTCAGTGACAGCAGGGGCGGCGTCGAGCGTGTCGAGTTCGATGACTTCGCTGTACGACTTGATGCGTTCCCCGGCTTCACGGAGGTAGTCCTCTTCCTCCTCGCAGAGGCGCTTGGCGCAGTCGAGGAACCACTCAGCGTTGAGGTACCGGACTTCTTCGCGGCGTTGCCCTCTAGCGAGGCGTTCCTTGCGTTCGAGGATGACGCCCGCACTGACGAGCGCCTTGAGTAATGTTCGGGCTTGACGCTCGCTCACGCCGATAAGGGTGCCGAGCATGTTCTGTGTGAAGTGCATGGCGGGCGAGGCATCACGCTTCGTAGGCGCGAAGGCGAGGACAGCGCGGAGTGCTCCACGTTGATGTGAGGGCAGGTCGCTGGCGGCGATTGCCAGGTTGAGATTTGTGGATGAGATGCCGCGAATGGTGCGCATGTCGAGATTCCTTCCGA
This sequence comes from Demequina sediminis, assembly GCF_039545075.1. Taxonomy (NCBI): domain Bacteria; kingdom Bacillati; phylum Actinomycetota; class Actinomycetes; order Micrococcales; family Demequinaceae; genus Demequina; species Demequina sediminis. Next base: position 173,013 of record NZ_BAABRR010000003.1, read on the forward strand.
AAGTAGTCATGCTTTTACTATCGGCAGGATGGAGGAAGTGGACTTCCGGGTAGGCGGAAGCACATTTCCGGTTACTGTGAAGTACAGTTCCGGTACGTACCGGAACTGTACTTCCTGTACGTACCGGAAGCACACTTCCGGTTCTCGCGCGGGCGCGTTCCTTCTTCTTTCAAAGCATTAAACAAAACAACAAACAAACAACAGGATTAACCTCCAACGCCAGCGTGCGCGAGCGGATGCGCGATGTTAGATGAAGGTGACTTATTGAAAGAGTGGGATACCTCTCTTCAGTCAAAAGCAAAGAACTACAAAGGTTCCCCATCTACGGCTTTACCGCATACCGGTATTAACCTCCCCCGGTTCCGCCCCGGCGAGGGACATAAAAGTGTCACCACCCGCCTTTAACAGCGCCACACCCGTCACCGCACCCCGGCGAAACGGGCGCATATGCCACTCAAACGCGCAGGAACACCCCTAGAACGCCCGAGAATGGTCGGAGCGTCCACTTACACCACCCGGCAATTTCTAGGCGCTTAAATGGCGTTTTTTGAATATGCGGCTGGGCATGGCGACCGAGCCTCAGGTGGCGACTGAACGGCACGGAGATTTCTGCCGATAGATGTTAGTGACGCCAACCGCTCCTCTTAGGCGGTCAACGTCGGGCTAACATGGTTAGAAGTTCCTTTAGGTATCACGTCGGCACGAAGCCCCCGGTGACTCGGTTACACCGGGGGCTTCGTGCTGTCCGGGGAGGTTTCGAACCCTTCCATAAAGGACATCACTCTGGCGAGGTAGCCATCGCCCTATCGCGGACGAACTACGCGCCTCCTCCGTTCGATTGAAGCCATTCCGATGCGCCAACAGTGAAACGTCCGATATTCCTTCGTGAACCCGCGCGCAAGCGCATGACAACGAAGGAACATTATGAACACATCTATCGCAAGAAAGGCTCTCGCCATCATCGGTGGCGTCGCGCTCACCGGGCTTGTTTGCTCTCAAGCCGTTGGCTACAGCGTTGACTTGGACGACGCCGCCATCGCATCCATCTCTGAACCCGCTCCCACTCCGACGTGGAGCGTCGGTGAAGCCCACTCCGTTGAAGCGGACGCTCCTGTGGACGTTCCCGCTCACTCGGGACTCATCCCTGCAAGCAGTTCGCCCGCTGATATTCCCGCCGACAGCATCGAAATAGTCCCCGTCACGGAGGACGAGGGCGGAGTCCCCGGTGAAACCCGCGCCATCTACAACTCTGTCACCAACGCTCACGGCTCCGAGGGCGGCAACCTTGACGCCTCCTCGACCGCACAGGACGAACCTGTTGACACCATCTGGCAGTCATCGAAGGACTGGTCCTCGGACGGCAACGCTCACATCAGCGTGGACGACTCTGGCGGCGACATTGTGAACCTTAACGTTAAGGATAGCGGCACCATCAACGGCACAGGCGAAGGACTGCCTTCAGCGGGTGGTCCAAGTGCTGATATCCCCAACATCGAAATCGGGCAAACCGACTCATTCAACGGGGATGAAGCGGATGACGTGCGCGTGGTCATCGAACTCGACAGTGGTGTGACCATCACGATTGACGCTCCTGCTGGCTCCGTTTCAGTAGGCGGTGAGAACTGATGAATACGAAACTAATTCTCCCTGCGACAGGGGCGCTCGCCGCTGTGGTGGCGCTGACAATCGTCGGCACTCTCGCCCTCTCTGGCTCACCTGCCACGGCTACCGACGCCGAACTGGACCTGTCCACGGACACCCCTGAGGGCACCATCGTCAACGCTGAAGCGCTCCTTGTTGAGGCTGAAGAGGCTCTTGAGGAGTTCGCCGCCGCTAACGAACTCGAACTCGCTCCTGCCCCGGCGCAAAGCCTCGCCTTCTACGTACGCGATAGCGAGAACTACGTGACGGACTCGCTCGCGGTCGGTCCCGTTCTCTACCCCGTATCCACGGCTGGAATCTACCTCTCGCTCGATATCGAGTTCACGGACGGCGCTGACGGCGTGACAGCAAGCATCGCCTCCGAGGCTTCCTTCGAGCGTGCGGATTTCACTGGTGCGGGCACCATGTTCCGCCCTGACGGCGTGCAACCGTCACCAGTGAGCGTGTTCGACGCGAAGGGCTTCGACTCCAACGACCTACCTGTTCGCATGTGGAACACCAGCACAGTCGCGCCAATTGGTTCCGAGGTCGAGATTGGCGAGAGTGAACCGCTCCCCGGCTTCGAAGGACCGACGAGTACCGAAGGCGTACGCCTTGCTGACGGTGAACTCCACACGAGCACCGTGAACAACGCCGAGATTGTGCGCAGTGTCATCGACCCGCTCACGGGCACCGAGTACTTCAATTCTGAAGAGGACACGGTTTGGGTACTCCTAGAGATGGAACCCGGCTACTACACAGCCGACCACAGGGCGCTCGGGCTTTGGTATCAAGTGGGCACCTGGGTGAATACCAGCCTCTACGGATGGAACATCCGCGTCACCGAGGACCAGCAGTTCATCCGCGTTCCTGTGGACGCCGAGGGCAACGTTCAGCAACTCGAAATGACGCTGTTCACCGACTCACAGGAGTGGGTCGAGCACGCCTCGCAGAACACTGGCGTATGCGTCGCCCCTGAGTTCCTCGGCTACGGCGTACCCGAAGGCGAACGTGAGTCCTCTGTCGCTATCAACCCCACTGAAGCCGGTGCCCAGATGCGCGCCGCTGAAGAAGAAGCCATCGAGGCGGACATCGAATGAGCGCCATCAACAACACAACATGGAACAGGAGCAACATCATGAACAAGAAACACCTAAAACAACTGGGGGCGGTAGCCCTCGCGTCCACCCTCACCCTGTCACTGTCCGCGTGTAGCGGCGGCGTGGAGGCGTCATCTTTAGGTTATGACACCCCTGAGGCGGCGGCTGAAGCGTCAGTCAAAGCCATCCAGGACGGCGATTGGGACACACTCTGTGGACTCTCAGATATTGAGTCAGCAACGGAAGTCGCTACGTATTGGATAGATGACACGGATACCTGCGCAGGCAACGTCGAGAGCGTCATCTGGTCAGAGTTCTATACCCCGCCCGCCGTGTTCCGTGCAGTACAGGAACAGGGTGCAGAATTCTACTGGGGCACCGCGACCGTCGAAGAGGAGAGCGCTACCGAAGCGAAGGTCGTGGTCCCGTACACCGGTACTGAAGGCGATGACACGCTGAATATCTACCTAGTCAACACACCCGGCATCGGGTGGCAGAGCGAGAGTTCCCTCTAACCGCCGTGAAGGGCACGACCACAGCCGAACATCCATCACCACAGCGAAGAACCCCGTCGAGGTCATAGGACTACGACGGGGTTTCTCGCTGTGCGGGCACGGCTTCGGACCCTCACAAGAACCAGGGGTGATACAGAGATGTCGGCGCTCACAGATACCCTCTTCACCATGCTGACCGACGTGAACAACGCCCACATTTTTACCGGTGACGCCCTCGACGGGTACGCCGAGTTCCCTACTCCGAACTGCATCGTGAGCGACGGCGCGTACGGCGTAGGAGGCTTCCCTGGCGACCCCCGTACCCCGGAGGCGCTCGGTGAGTGGTACGAGCCTCACATCGCTGAGTGGTCGAAGCGTTCGACGCTCGCCACGACGCTGTGGTTCTGGAACACCGAGGTGGGTTGGGCGAACGTTCACCCGGTCCTGGTGAAGCACGGCTGGAAGCACGAGTTCACCGGTATCTGGAACAAGGGCATCGGTCACATCGCGGGCAACGTGAACGGCAAAACTATCCGACGCATGCCGGTCGTCACTGAGGTGTGCGCGTTCTACACGCGTGAGCCGCGCCTCCCTCTCACCCCTGGTGGTGACGACATCGTGCACATGAAGGAGTGGCTCCTCAAGGAGTGGAAGCGGACAGGAATGCCCGCACGCCTCGCGAACGCCGCGTGTGGCGTGAAGGACGCCGCAACGCGCAAGTACTTCGACCAGGGCTGGCTTTGGTACTACCCGCCTGTCGAGGTCATGGAGAAGTTGGTGGCGTACGCCAACGAGCACGGCGACCCCGCTGGACGCCCGTACTACTCGCTGGATGGCAAGGCTCCCCTCACGGCTGACGAGTGGCGCTCACTGCGTTCTGTGTGGAACCACGAGCACGGAGTCACGAACGTGTGGGACCGTCCCGCACTCCGCTCGAAGGAGCGCTACAAGGGTTCAATGGTGCGCTCTGCACCCCGTACGCACACCCCGAGCGCTACCTCTGCCTCGCACCTCAACCAGAAGCCTCTGGACCTCATGCGCCGCATTATCAAGGCGTCAACGAGCGAGGGCGACGTGGTGTGGGAGCCGTTCGGTGGGCTTGCCACCGCGTCCGTAGCGGCGCGTGAGTTGGGACGACTGCCCTACGCCGCCGAGTCCAACCCTCACTTCGCTGAACTCGCCGCTGACCGCCTTGCTGAGGCTGTGAGCGAGCCGCTGTTCGCCTAGAGGGAGTTGTAAACGGCTTCGAGGATACGTGCGGCGTTGTCGGACTTGGGTCCGGTGCTGTTGAGGTCACGGATAATCTGCGTCCACGCCTGCACAGTGCGCCCTGCGTGCTGACTCGCGAGCATCTGAGCCTTGAACTTTTCGATAGCCGCGTTGTCGATACGGTCGATTTTCGCGAAGTTCGTGTCGAGGCGGTACGGGAATCGAGCCATCAGGTCCGTCGCCAGAGCCTGTGCCTCGGGGCTGTGAGGCGGCGCTGAAGCACCCGGCTGACCGATGACGTACGCGGCGGCTTCATCCGCCTTGTCCTGAAGCCTGTAGCCGTTGACGTTCGACTGTTGGAGGTTCCGCGTCCGCAAGGTCGTGTCACCCGGCTCGACGGTGAGGTAGGTGGGCGGGTTCCAGTAGTGGTTATCACGCGCGCTAGCGACATCTACGCCTGGCGTCGTGAGGACGCCGAGAATCTTGGGCGTTCCGTACACGAGGTGGCTCATGGACCACGCGATGACGAGCAGGTTGACGTTGCGCGGTGCCAGCAGGTTCACGGACTCACGGAAGCGTCCGGTGAGTTCAGTGGAGTGGACATACCAAGCCTTGACCTCGAAGCCCGCTTCAGTGCTGACGCCGTACTCATCGAGCAGAATCGCGTCCGGGAAACCTGGGTCCTGGCGCTCCCAGGTGAAGCCGTGCCCCGCTTCGTCATCGAGTTCCTTGATGATGCGCGCTTCGAGCAGGTTGCCAATCATGGGTGACAACTTGGACACTATCTGCCCGAGGAACGGAGCCTCTTCCGCGTCGAGGCTGTTGACCTGGATGGCGTCAATCGACTCGCCCACAAGCCCTTGGAGCACCTGGGATGCCCGTTGAAGTTCTTGCGCTACGAGGTTCGGGTCCGCCGCTGGTGTACTCACGGCAATCATCGAACCAGTGGCTCCGGTGTCAGCCGGGGACATAATCCGGCGTGGCGACGGGTTCGAGCGAACCACGAAAGGGACGCGAAACTGTTCCCTACCAGGCGACGACTCCCGCACTGCGCGCTCCACTCGCCGCCACTGTGCCTCACTCAGCGGCTCGTCACGCGCTCCGTCCTCAACGAAGCGCCCCACAAGGACCACGCCGCCGCGAATCTCCTCGCCAAACATCTCGCTGGCGAGGTCGTTGATGTCGGGGAGGTCGTCACGGAACGTGAAGATGTCGTCGCAGTAGCCGTGGAGCCGGTCATCACTCTCAGGGTCATCCGAGTAGAGCCGTCCGAGGAACCCACCGAGCGAGTCCTGCATCTCCCGCCGGGTCGTGGAGTCGGACAGGTACTCAATCGCGCCGTCAGCGGTGATGAAGGCGAAGGGCATGACTCACACGCTAGTGACCGATGCTCACAGGGAGCCAAAAGGACACGGTTCTGGCGAATCGCTTCCAACCGGCTCGCCACAACCGTGTCCTTTTTCTCGAACCCCTCTCGCCGGGTTCATGTCCCGAGAAATCGGACGTTCACAGCAATAACCCACCTGTAAGTGCCTTATTGGATGCAATGTCAGTGGTCGCTGGCACTATCGCATTTAACCCTCAGTAAGAGGGGATTATGAGCATCTATGAGCCGTGACCGGCTTGGGGGTTGACGTGGAAGCAGAACTACTCGAAATCGCGACGACTGACGCGGACAGCGCCGTGGTCACCTTCGAAACCCTCACTACCGCCGAAGAGGAGCGCGTTGCCGGAGTCACGGCTGACGGCTATGCGACCAACACCATCGCCGCCTACGAATCAAGGCTCCGCACATACCTCTCCTGGCTGAACTCGACAGGTCGCTCCGAGAGCGCAACATTCGAGCCGCGCGTCATCGCGGCATACCTCTCCTACCTATGGAGGGAGGCTCCCCCGCGCGTGGAAGGCGGTAGTCCAGGTCGCTCCGTGGCGACCATCGAGCAAACCCACGCCGCAATCCTCCGCGTCGCACGCTCCCGCAATGAAGATGTCACCGCTATCCGCAACTCGACTGTCATCCAGGACGTGATGCGCGGTATCCGCAGGAGCGCCAACCTCACTACTCGCCCGAAGCAGGCTCACGCATGGAGCGAGCACGAACTGCGACGCATCATCCAGCACCTCAACGCCACCCCTGGCAACACGGCTGTCCGCGACAAGGCGCTGTTCCTGTTGGGTGTCGGCACAGGCTTGCGCGGCGCTGAAATCACGGCTCTTACCTGGTCGGATATTGCTGAGGACGCTCAGAACCGAGGGGTCGCCTTGACTGTTCGGGCGAGCAAAACCAGCACTCTCCCCGTACAGATTCCCGTGGGGCGACTGTCACAGATGCACTCTCACAAGTGCCCGGTCCAGGCGCTTGCTGACTGGCGTGAGGTGCAGATGAAGGCGCTCGACCTCACTGAGGAGCAGATGGGAAACACGAACATCTTCACGCGTGTGCGCAGGGGTGGGCACGTGAAGGCGGAGCCGATTAGTGGTCCCGCTGTCAGCAACATCCTGCGGCGCATCTGCGAAGAGTCCGGCGTCCCATCTGAGGGCGTCAGTTCTCACAGCATGCGGGCGTCGATGGCTACCCGCTCTCTAGCAAACGGCACTGACCTCGGGGCAATCCTGGCGACCGGGCGTTGGAGCAACCCCCAAATCCTCCTCGGAACGTACGACCGTCGAGATGTGTTTGAACGAGGCTCGACTACTGATTTTCTAGGAGGCGTTTGACTGCACTCGTAACCTAGGCGCACGCGGTCCCGCGCCAATCGTGTGACCGCCAGCCCCTCGCCCCAGAGATTCGTAAGGTTGCAAGGCGAGGGGTGACCTCACTCCTGACCCCCAGAGGGACACAAAACAGCAGGCGATGGAGCCGCCCCCTCGACGTCAAGGGGGACACAGTTGTGCACTCGCGTGTTGCGAAAAGAATGCGAACAATTACAACACCCCTGGTATAAGCCCCGCCACAATCTTGAGGGCGTTTGGGAAAATGGATACCAAGCCGTCCGTTGCTGTGTCCGATTCCAGTTCTTCCACCCCGTTAGAGCCGTACTACGACCGCCAACCGGTCGCCTCTAACGACAAGGAGAAGAACATCATGTGTTACCCGAAACCCGGACCCCGCTGTGAGGGTCATCTCAAGCAGAAGGTCGCTACCGCAGAGCGTCGAGCAGAAGCCGCGCAAGCCCGTTTAGCCCTCCTAGAAAGCCTCAAGGAAGCCACCAAACAAGAGCGCCGTGAAGCCCTGGGTCCGAAGTATCGTCCCGCGAAGTTCGACCGTGACCTCGCTAGCGCCCAAGCCGAGCACGACCGCTGGCAAGGGCGGGTGGACGCGTTCGCGAAGGAAGCCGAAGAAGAGCGCCAGATGCGTGCAACGTGGGGTGAATCCCCGCGTCAGATGAACCGTGAACGCTACCTCAAGCAGGTCCAGGCGCAGAAGGCTAAGGAAGCCGCACGTGAGGCGTCACAAGCCCGCAAAGCCGCCGAGCAGGAGCGCGTGAAGGAGGAGCGAAAGGCTAACCCACCCACGAAGTACGCCAACGCCAAACCCAACACCTACGGCGGCAGATGTCCCGAATGCGAGCAGTACGTCGAGCCGGGTGCAGGCATCTTGGTTACCCGTCAAGGGAAGAAGCGCTCCATGCACCGCCCCGGCGAGTGCCCCACCGCAGAGCAGGTCGAGCAGAAGAAGCAGGAAGCCGCCGCATACGCCGCGAAGCCCCACCCGAATAAGTACGCGGGCAAGTGTGGACGCTGTGAAGGCTGGGTGCGCGAACAGGAAGGGCTGACGTTCAAGCGTGACGGCAACTGGTATCTCGTACACGGCGCTGACACATCGGCTTGTGAGGACGCGAGTGAAGCCGCGAACATCTATCAGAAGCCTTGCTCACAGTGCGGAGGCGTCGTCGGACCTCGTGCCGGACGGTCCCGCAAGGTTGCAGGCAAGTGGGTCACATTTCACTCTGACGGCGACTGCATGAGCGAGGAAGAGGTGACGGCAGAGCGTGAACGCATCGCGAAGGAGAAAGCCGCTCAGGAAGAGGAACGCCGCAAGAACTGGACCCCGAAACCCAACCAGTACGCAGGGCGTTGCGTCGGGTGCGGTGGGCGTGTGCCCGCAGGTTTAGGCTTCCTCATTCAAACCGAGGATGGCTACGGCGCGGTCCACAAGTTCGACTCGTGCATGACCGACGCGGACGCAATGACCGGCTGGGCGCAGTACGCCTAACCCACAGCGAAGAACCCCGGCAAGCAATCGCCTGCCGGGGTTCTTTCGTGCTCACAGCCCTGTCATCGGACGCGCTCACGGACGTACTCGCCTACCTCTCGCGCTCGACCCAATCGCCGCCCTCAATCTTCGGCATGAGGTCCAATCGAGCATCGGGGTCCGTGACCGCATAGAGCCAACCCCAGCGCAACATCCCGCCATCACGCGGGTCAGAAAAACGGACCGCCACCCTGTCGTAGTGATTCCATCGCTTCCCGACAACGAAGCCTTCGAGCCTATCGAGGTGTTCCCGCAAGCGCCTGCGAGCAGAGTCGGAAGCAGGAGGTTGCACAATCTCGACGGTGACGGTTCCCGCGCCCTCAGCGACGTAGGGGAATGCGCCGTGTGGAGGCATGTACATATCGAAGCCCTTGAGGTGCGTAGTGCCCACGTAGCGCCCCTGCCCGCGCTCGATAGCCCAACTGTTCCCCTGCCCCTCACGAAGAGTGCCGTACACGAGATATGGGAGCGCTAGTTCCCCATACGCGGACACCACCGGGGTCGCCGCGTCGCGTTCCGGCTGGCGGGTCCGGGCATGCATCTGACTGGTGGAAGCAGGTACGGGCGTGTGTGCGCTGTGGGCGGAGGTCGTCGTCATGGCTGAAGGTTCCCTGCGCCCTCTGACACCAGCGCCGCGAACTTAGTGCATTTCGCGTTGTTTGCATTTCTCTGCGACCACGCCCGCGCGCCTCAGCAACCCGTTTACCTGCGGTTTTACCTATCGCGGACGAGCCGCGGGTGCGCTCAATCCTTACTGGGGCTTTCAGCCGATATTTACAAGCACAACGGCGAAAGCCCTAACTCTAAGGAAGAACATCATGACCAACACAACGAACACCGAAGCCCGGTTCTACGACCTCAACGACACCGACGCACTCGCCGCAGTCCTCCAGGGAATCCGCCGCAACGTCAAGCGCTCCGTCACCCCTGCTGACATCCGCTCCGCAGTCCTCCACGCCGAGCAGGTGTGCATCGACCAGGACATCTACAAGAACGCTCGTGAAGCGCGTGGCGTGCACATCATCGTGAACCCCGAACGCAACCGTCAGCCCAAGGCTCGCTCCTACAACGGCATCGCTCTCGCGGTGAACGTCATCCTCCGCTGGGACACGAAGAAGAATGCCTGGTACATCGACCTCGATGCATCAGGTCGCGAAGCCGCTCTCTATGACACCCGTGCGAACGCCTGGGACCACCAGGTTGTCATCCCTGACGGTGACATCGACGTGGAACGCGTGCTCGCTCAAGCGGGCATCTCCCTTGGCGACCGTCGCATCACTGTAGGGGCGTGATGGGGATGGACACCGAACTAGAACTTGAAGCCCTCGCAGGGCTGTCCATTGCCGACACAGAACCCCTCACCCGTGAGGAGGTCGCCGCTCGTATCGACGCCGCTCATGCACGCGCTTGGGAAGCCGAGGAGAGGCTCTCTGACGCTCGCAGGCTGGTCGAGATTGCCGAAGGGTGGGAGGAAGTCCGACGCTCCGATTTGGACGCCGTAGAGGACGAAATTGACGCCCTTGAGGAACTCCTTGCGAACACTCCGCAGTAGCCCCGTCAACCACTCACCGGGTTAGCCCTCACGCCGCAAAGCGTGGGGGCTTTCTCGTATGCAGGCACTGCCTTCGCGCATCGGAATGGCGTCAGGTGCCAATTATGCAGATAAGAGAGGTAGGACCATTTTCGGCTCCCACACACATGACACCTGAAAGGAATTATTCACATGCTTACACAAGTCCAACAACGCCTACGGGCACGACAGGAGGGCGAGAAGGGCTTCACGCTTATCGAACTCCTCGTGGTCATCATCATCCTCGGCATCCTCGCCGCCATCGCCATCCCACTGTTCATGAACCAGCAGAAAAGCGCTATGCGCTCCACTCTTGAGAGCGACGTACGGAACTCAGTGGCGACCGTACTCGACGCCACGAAGGGTCGCCCCTCCTTCGAGAACGCACCGACGACCTTCACCCCCGGTATCGGGTCACAGGTCATAGCCGGGGACCACCCCGAAGTTGCAGGCGCGTTCATGATTTACGGTTTCAGCGTCGATGCTGGCGACTACGCCTATTGTTACGACTCCTCGAAGGGCAAGGCTGACGAGTCCTACTGCCCCGAAAGCGGCACTCCCGCAGAGGAAGCCGCCGAAGCGGACGCCGAGAACGGCAACGAAGCCTGCTTCAGCGCTGACGGCACCGATTCGGCGTACCTCGCTGGGTTCGACGGTGGTTTTTGGTACGCGGATTGGGATGACTTCTACGCCGACCGCGCTGGCTACTGGGACAGCACATGGGGCGGTGGCTGTGTTGGCGAATGGCAACGCGGTTACAACGACCAAATCTCGGGCAATGAGTACTCACCCTTTGGCGAGTAACACTTGAGGCGCATCCACTCTGCCGCCCCCAAGCCGTAACCCCCTCCGCACCCCTATCAGCGGAGGGGGTTACTTTCTGCCTTCACGTGGCTCGCAGTGTTGACCGGGCATCTCCTTGCATCGGCTCCTAGTCCAGATGGACACGGTTCAGGCGAGCAGGTTCGAAGCCCCTCGCCCGGTTCGTGTCCCGCTTTCGCGCCGCCGCCCGCCCCTCACCTGAAGCCGAAGTGATGCGCCTTCGTGGAAATAGCGGATAGAGGGAGTAACGACTTGAAAGGAACCCTCATGCTTACCCCCACTCACACCCCACGCACCCGCTCCGAATCCGGCTTCACCATGATGGAAGTGCTGACAGCCATCCTCATCGTTGGCTTGCTCGCGAGCATCGCCATCCCCACGTATCTGAGCCAGAAAGAGGTCGTTGCGAGTCAACGCCTCCAAACCGTCATGACCAGCGTCAGCATCGCCGTCGAGCGTGACGGAAAACTCAACACGGGTATCTACCCGAGCGCGCTCCCCTCCGATGTGCCCATCCCGACGAGCATCCAAGTGCAGTACGTGACGACTGGTAGCGAGTGGTGCGCGGAGGCGTTCGACATCGACACGAAGGACAAGGACATATTCCACATCTCCGGTGACGGCGCTGACGTGTCCGACCTCACCGAGGGCGGCTGTCCCGAAGCGAACCTCCCTTTGGACTCTCCGGTACTAGAAGCGGACCTCAATGAAATGAACGCCGCTCTCCTCCGTTGGAGCGCCGTCGAGGGTGCCGACTACTACGAAGTTCTCAATGTGACGACGGGCATGGTGACCACCACTGAAAGCAACGTGACCGCATGGACCTCCGAAGTGCTCGATGACCACCCCACCCAGTTCCGTGTCACAGCCGTCGCACAGGGACGCCCTGCCGGTGTCAGCAACGTCATCGAGGTTCGTCCCGTCCCGCCGCAGGTAGTCGCCCCTGAAATCACCGTCACTTCGTCAGCAGGATTCATAGGCGCGAGCACGGTGGATTTCACATGGACGCCAGTACAGAACGCTGAGGTCGTCCGCTACGAGGTACAGAACAGCCAGGGCGGCATGGTGTACCGCACCTACGCCCCACATGAAGAGTTCTCTTTCGGGGCATGGTTCGAGCGCGATACGTATTTGGTAGTCGTCGCCTATGACGTGGCGGGCGAGGAAGTGGCTCGCTCGACAGCACTCTACGTGCATGTGAACGAGGGCTAAGCCCCTCCTCTGTCATCACCCCCTGAAGCCTCTGCCATCACGGCGGGGGCTTCAGGGTTTTCCGGGGCATCTCCACGCGCCAAGAAGGACACGGTTCGGGCGAGCGCATTTACGGCTATCGCGGACGAGCCACGAGGCTTCCCCGCCGAAATAGCCGATAGATACATATGAATAGGGCGACTGTGCCCGCATCTATAACAACGAAAAGGAACAACAACCATGACACACAAGCAAATTGAGAACCCGCTAGATTTCACTGGCGTCACAGCCGCTGAACTCCGTGCCCGCATGGAAGATTACGAATGGTTCAGGGCGAATCACACCGAACCCGGCACCCTTGAACACGAGGGTGCGGCTGTCGTCCTCGACATCACGCTCGCCGCTCTCCGTACCGCCGAACACAACCCCTCGCTGACCCTTGAGGACGTGCTCGGTGAACGCACCGACCACATCGGGCTGGACCTCCCGAAGGGCTTCACTGCTGACACCGCCACCATCGACGCTCTCGTGACCGCGTAAGGGGGTGGGCTATGTGTTACAAGAAACCAGGTCCACGATGCTCCCCTCACGCGTACGCGAACCTCGAAACGAAGCGGCTCAAGTTGCGCATGTGGAGGGCACGTACATCCGCCCCAGTCGCTGACACCGCCGCCGCTGAGGTACGAATGGCTGAGGCTGAAGCACGCCGCGAGAACGCGACCACCGCTGAGGCTCGCCACCACGCGTGGTACGAGGCTGAGATTGCTAGGGCTGAGGCTGGACTCAGAAGTCGTACGACGTGGCGCAAGAGGGACTCTCAGAGGCTCGCCGCCGCTATCGAGGAGCAACGTGCCGCCATGCAGGGATGGATTGAAACCCCTGAGGGCTTGACCGCTCTAGGGAAGCGTTACGAAGGCGTGCAGGACGGGCTACGCCAGTTCCAGTTCGCTACGGAGCGGAGGAACGCGAAACTCCGTGCCGCCAATGTTGACCGCCGCTTTGAGTACATGGTCAGTCAGGAGGGCGTGGACACTCTCCGCTTCCGCCTCCGTGACACTGACAATCCGCTCACACCTTCACAGCGCGCATACATAGAGGGGCGCATCGTTCGCCTTGAATCGCCGCCTGCTGACGGTGGAAGCAACGGGTTCAAAGAGGTCCGTGAGTGGGATGAGCGCTACACGTACCGTAAGGAGTTGGAGGGCAAGAAGGCTCCCGAACTCCATGCCCTCGCCGTGTCCACGCTCAAGGGTGAAACGGACGCCTCGGAGCACTTGCTCACATGCATCGCGGAAAAGCGCACGACGAACAGCGCAACCCTCCGCATGATTTCTCGTGGAAGCAAGAACCTCCGCGTACGTGACAAGGCTCTCGCCCGCCTCGTGGAGAGGGATATGCAGGTGAAGAACATCCCTGACCGTAACCGCCCTGCGCCGCTCGGTTCGGACGTGGAGCAGGTCGAGCCGGTCGTCAGTGATGAGGACTACATGACGGCTGTGGAAGCGGCATCCAAGAGAGTTCTCATGGCTAAGCGTTACCGCGATGTGGATGACCTCTCTGCACGCGTCCAGATGGCTCTACAGCGGGAACGCACCGCCGTTGCACGTGGCTCTGTCACTGAGGAGGAGGCAGTTCTTGCGCAACCATCACGGGCGTAACCACTCCACCTACTGAACCCCCTGTCGGCTTGCTGGCAGGGGGTTCATCTATGTCCGGGCATGCGTGTTCGCAGAGGTCGCAGTGAAGGACACAGTTCGGGCGAGCGCATCTCTACCTATCGCGGACGAGTCACGTGAGTTGAGTCATCGTTTCGGCGTCCGATTATCGGATAGCCGTTAGTAAGCACGTGAGGTCACATCACCCTCACCAAACAACAAGGAGAACATCATGGAAGCCACTATTTACAAGGCACTCGCCTTCGTCATCGTCGCCATCCTCGCCGTCAGCGTGGTCATGCACATCACATCCGAAACGGACCGCGTGCTCGACAACGCGGGCACCCAATTTGAGAACACCCTCAACAGGGCGATGAGCGACATCCTTGCCGACCAGCCGTAAAAGCCCGAACCCCGTCCATCCACCCCTACAAACCCGCCGAGCCGGTGGGGAGCGTGAGCCACAGAGCCGCTCCTCATCGGCTCGCTTCAATTCCTGCCGATATAGATAGCGTGAGTGATTGATGTTCACGTCGTTTCGTTGTTACACGTAGCCCGCCCCGTCGAGAGATGAGGCGGGTTTCGTGTTTCTGCGGACAGCGCGGCGGTCACTTTGCTCCCACGTCGCTCCCGCGAGCCACGCACTGCTCACGCTGATGTCAGTGGCTGGTGAGAGCCTGCATCTTGGATATCTACGCCAGGAGGAGAACATGACCACCCACCACGTACGTCCGCCCGACGCGGACACCACTGACAGCACCCCGTCCGATGCATTCGCCGCGATGCTCGAAACCTGGAACGCTCGCGCCTTTCAGGAGGAGCGGCTCGATGAGGTCATCACTTTCGTCGTCAACGGTTCGGGTGACAATTTCCCTGACGTGGATTGCATGCTCACCACGGGTGGTTGCCCCACGTGTAATGCGCTCACGTTGGCTCATGAGCGCTTGGAAGCCCTCGCTACGGCTGAGGCGATGATTGCCGCCGCTTTCCTCTCCGAGGGTGCTGACGACGCCTCTACGGACACAGCAACGGACAGCGAGCCTGAGGAGTGTGTCGTGTGCGAGGACGAGGCGCTTGAGCGTGCGCTCGGAGGCACCGACGCGGCGTGCATCTGCGACCCCGCTGAAACGGCTCCATGTGACCCCGCATGTCCAGTGTGCTGACATACGAAAGAACCCCGGCTCAGAGTGACGGAGCCGGGGTTCTTTGCGTTCCGGGCTTACTGCCCAGGGCGAGGCAACTGACCGCCGCCTGACGGCTTTCGTTGAGCCTGAGGCTTCACCTGCTCGCCCTTGTTCATCTGCGGCTGAGGAAGTCCACCCTGAGGAGGCTTCACGGGGTTGCCGCGTTGCTTGCGTCCTGCCTCTGAACCGCCTGCGTTTCCGCCGTTCTGAGGGGCTGAACCGGTGCCACCCTTACCCGTGAGCGCGGGGTTGTTTACAGGACGCTGAGGGGCGTTCTGCGGGCTGTTCGAGGGGCGTTCAGTGGGTGCTCCTGCGCTCTTGCTTCCAGCCTGAGGGGTGTTACCACCTGTGAGCCAGGCTTCGCGCTGTTCACCGACTGCGGGCGGGGCGACTCTGGTCGAGTCAATTGCTTTGTCAGCACCGTGGAGGCGTGCAGGAGCATCCCCCGCCTTCCACTCCGACTTGGGCTTTCCGTAGCCGTTGAAGGACTGCTCGAACGGGTTCGGAACCTCGCTCAAGCCGTACCTCTCTGTGACGGCGCGACGCCACTCTGGGTTCTGGCGGTTCTTCTCCCATTCCTTCATGTAGCGCTGGTGATTGGGCGACATGTTCTTCTTCCAGTCAGCCATAGCCCGCTGGTGCTCGACGGCTTGCGCCTGCTCCTGCTGACGAGCGTCCCGTTCTTGCTGGTGAGCCTGTTTCTCGTTGAACTTGGACTCAACTTTTCCAGCGGACTGACGCCCGGCGACCTGTCCATGTTGACCGGACATCACAAGGGCGGCTCCACCTGTGCTGGACTGCGCGACACCGGCACGAGCGGCTGTTTTCACGGCTCCACGCCCTGCGCCTGCCACCGTGGCTTTCCCCGCCGCGATGGCACGTTGTGTGACGCTTCCAGTACCGGACTTCATGATGCCTGCGCCGACCTTGCCGCCAGAGAGAGCGCCAGCGCCGAGTCCGACGACAGCGCCGCCTGCGATACCGCCCATGACCGCGCCAGCCTTACTTGCAGGCTGGTCGGAGAGGATGCCACCACTACCGAAGTTCACAGAGGAGGTGACCGCCTTCGTGAGTTCCTTACGGTATATAAGGGTTGCCACAGAAATCCCAATTACCGCGAGGACGGATGTGCCCCAATTAGAGGACGCGTTGGGGAGTATTGCGGCGTAGAAGGCTAGGAGCATAGCCAGGAGCACACACGCCAGGATTTGCTTCAGTAGCGCGTTCACAAGCATCTCGCCCCAGCGAGCCATGAGCCGACGACCCATGCCTGGATGGACGCCCAGCAGGAGGAAGAAGGGGCTTACGAAAACGAGGATGGCGACAGCGATTTGAGCGACAAGCATGGTGCCCGCAAGGATGATGACGAGCAGGCTCATCATCACACTCACGATGAGGGCGACGGTGGCGATTGAAACGCGTTGCTCCGATGCTTCGCCACTCCATGTAGTGAGCGAAGTAGGCACTGACGCTTCAGGGCTTGCCACTTCATCGACAGTGGCGAAGAACATGTTGTTTTTCGAGTCCAGGACGGCGCTTCCAGCGCCTCTGTCAGCGGGCGTGAGGGACTGCGCGCTGAGTTGATAGAGCGCGAGATTGTTCACGTTCTCGTCCCCGATGCGGATGTCATCGGGAGCCTGACCGTTGAGTTCATCGAGCGAGGTTCCGTATTGCCCCATGACCCACGGTTGTAGGACAGCAGTACTCCACATGGAGCACGTGATTTGACGGGTGATGACCTCATCCTCCTTGCCGGGGAGGGCACAAATATCCACGTCGTTGCCGCTGACATCCATGACCTTGCCAGCGGTCCCGGTGAGGATGACATCCGCGAAACTCGAAGTCACATCTGAGGTGATAGTGGGTACCAATGTCGGGTTGTAAACGAGGAGGCTTCCTCCGATGACGCTTGCTAGCATCCAAACGGCTCCCGACGCCGCTTCGGTGGTTTTGCGCTTCACCACCCCGGTCCAGAAGAACCATAGGGCGGCGAAGAAGATAATGAGATTGATGAACTCTAGGTAGAGAGAATCTTTAAGTCCGTCGCCTACCTTCGCACCTGTTTCAGGGTCCACACCAGTGATTGCGCGCCCAGCCGTATCAATGAGTCCCTGTACCCACGTGGGGTGGTAAGCCTGCTCAAGCACGAAGCCGGAGATGCTGGTGAGGACTTTGACGCCACCCATCACAGAGTTCGCGGTGTAAGTCATCACGATAGAGGTGACCGGGACACACTCGCCGTTCTCGAACATATCTACGCGCTTGTCCTCGTCGGCGCTCTTCGCATCCACACGATTCGAGCCGTTCTTCGACGGGTCCTCTTCGCCGTTGTAAACGGTCCAGTTAACGCCCGAGGAGAGGATTTCCTCTGCCGTTCTCGGTACCTCTAGGAACGCGGCGGCGTCCTTGTCATTCGTGATGAGTGAGGACACGGACCCCTGCGACGGAGAATTATTATAGGCGGGCGTACTGCAAAAAATACTTCTAATGCCTTCTGTCAACCAATTTGCTTGGGCTTGTCGCTCGGTAGCGACGGCGGTGCCAGCCACGACCCCTAGGAAGATGACGACGTTCAATACTGCCGCGAGGACGCGCTGATACCAACGGCGACTACCGCCCCTCCCTGAGATATAGCGGGCGTGTGAATGCTGTGAGCGCTTGAGCGGCTTGCCGTCCGATGCAGGCGTGACGACGCGCGCCACAAAACTGTCGGTTCCGGTGAGGGCGAGGCTTGAGGTCATGATGTTCTCCAAATCGTTGTCATAAGGAGTTATCGGTGTTTTCGCCCGTGCTGACGCCGAAACGGTGCGCCAAGGTGACCGGCTCCCTCTTTGGTCCTAACGGGGTAAGCGCATCGGATTGGCGCTAGATGTAGGCGCGCGCGGGCGACGTTGACAGCACCACGCTCCTGTTTTGTCCTTCCCGCTCCCGTGGACTACGCCAGAAGCCCCAGAAGATGCCCTCAGGACGCCCGTGAGCGGTCCTCTAAGGGGGCGCTGACACGCCGCCGACACGCTGAATAGCGGCACCGATTTGCGCGCCTTATTCGGGCTTAAAAGTGAATTACTACCAGGCATTTTGCGCCAGGAAAGGACACTCAATGCGGGAAGTGCGGCGGACTATAACACACCAAGAATTGCATTTCAAGCGGATAAATGATAAACTTTAGGCATTGGAGGGACAAGAACCTGTCATTCCAAGCCTATAAAACAACAAACACAGGAGCGGCACATCAAACCCGTAGCCTAGAAAAGGAAGAACATCATGACCGCAACAATTACAGAACTACGACCTGCCAAGGGTGTCCGGGCTGACAAACTACGGACCCATATCGAACCCCTCAAGGACTGCATTGAAGGTGTCGCCAAGCGGCTCGACACACTTCCCGAGCGTCCAGGGTTCTACAACGCAACGACGCCTGCGAACCCTGACGAGTTGACTCTCTTCGCAGAGCCGGGAGTCACCGCTGACATCTCTATCAACGTCAGTGAAGCGCTTGAGCGTGATGCCCTCATCGCGGACATCATCAAGGTCATTAACGATGTCCCCCGTAACCAACGCACTCGCACCCTAGTCATTACCCCAGGCTCGCGAGCGGAAGTGCAACGAGTTGAAGCGAGCCTTCACGAGCACCACCGGGATAACGTTGCCGACGCCATCTTCGACATGCACGAGGTCCGAGCATCTCTCGGCGTCACTAACTGGCGAACCCTCACCACTCGCGAGCACGTCCGTCGCGCGTACTTCAGTGAGCAGATGTCCTGGTACCGCCACGACGCGAACCGGATGCCCGAGAAGAACAATCTAAACGTCGTCGTCCTCGACGCTGATAGGCAGTACCAAGCGGAAGGCGCACAGGAGTTCCTGAAGGAACTCGGCAACTACGCGAACGTGACCCTGACCGTCGTCACCGCAAAGAGTGGTGTGACCTTGAGCGCCACGAACAAGTTCACCGTGCAGGTTGGCACCGGCACGTGGATGAACCACTGCTCCACACCCCGCGTTGAACTGTTCGAATTATGGGAAGAGGGCGACTACGGCAAGCGCCTGACCTTCCCTGACGTCCCCACTAGCACGGACAGCAACGCGAACCTCAACAACCGCCTCCATAACGCAATCATGCGCGCGGCAGAGGGGCACGTTAACCCGGAACTGTTGAACCTCTCCAGAGTCGCGATGACTCTCCAAGGCGCTCTCATGATACGAACATTCCGGGAAGCCCCGAAGCACGGCTACGACTCAAAATCTATGGACTGGCGCGTGGTCATACTGGCGAACCTCGACATTGTGAGCGAACTCGTGCGGGCTACCGTCACGTTGCCCGAAGTACAGGCGCTAGAGGTTCAGTGCACCACGCAGTTCCTCAGTCGAGCCGCCTAGCCCCGCACACTTTCCCTTCCCACGCCTGCCCAGTCGGGGGCTGTACTCGGTGCACCCAAAAACAGGGTCGCGGAGCGGCTTGGCTATCGCGGACGAGGCACGGCTATAGCGCCGTTCCGCACCCCCAAACATCCGATTTAACAGTTAGAGGTGAACGCCTCAATACGACGACTACGACAAGGAAACCGAACATGACCAACACATCCATCAGCACCGCCGACCTAGCCGCAGATGAACGCCTCAGCGCGCTACGCCAACTCTGTGACATCACCGCACGGGTCGCTAACCCTGGACCCGACGACTACGCCGAGCCGGTGAAGTTCCCTTACTTCTTCCACGAGGCGGCGATGCACGGCGTGACGCTAGAGCACGTCCCCGCCAAAGAGCGCGGCTTCATCTATGAGGACGCTGACGGCGAACCTGTTAGCGAGGACCACATCAACGCCCTCATCCGCCACAAGAACGCCGCCGAGTCCCTCTGTGACTTCGTACCGCTTGGACCGCTCGAACTACTGGATGAAGTCAGCGAAGCGGCAGGTTACCGGCTCCGCGCAAGCGAGTTCGCCAAGGTGGATTGCGGTACCGACGGCAGGCACGAGTTCCTCGTGGACAGCCCTTTCGGATTCCAGGCGACTGTGTACGCGACACTCGAAGGTCACATCGTCGTCGGTGTTGGCGTCCCGGAGAAGTAAGCCATGACGACGACACTCACAGCCCCTGACTACACGACCACCAGCCTCATCACGCAGTCCACCGTCATCGAGCGCGGTTGGACGAAGGCGGCTATCGACCGGTTCCTCGGTGACTGCGACGTGGAGCGTGCGAACCCTCACTACCGGTCAGCCGCTCCTATGCGCCTCTACTACGAGGGGCGTGTGGAAGCCGCAGAGTCCACGGAAGCCTTCCAGGAGTGGAAGCAGAAACTGGAAGCACGGCGCGCTAACCCGAACCGCAAGGTGACGGGTGCCGCCAAAGCCGCGCAGGAGCGCAAGCAACGCGAGCAGGACCGCCTCAACGCCCTGGTCGAGGAGTTCCGTGCCCTCAGTACACAAGAGGGCTTTGTGGACCGCTTCACGAGCCTCCGCGAGATTCACGCGGAGGCGGTCGAGCACTACAACGACCACCAGTTCGCTGTCGCCATGTCACGCGGGTGGGAAGTTCCTACTCCTGTCACTCGGAAGAACATCCAGGATGCGGACTTCCTGAGTCGTATCAGCATGAACTTCCTCCGTCATGTGTGCACCCCATACGACGAGTTCGTGGAGCAGGTCGGTCGCAACGAGTGGCGTGACGAGTACGCCTCGCGCTTGCAGGAGATTGCCAACGACGCCATCCGAGCGCGCTACGCGGGTGTGTGAGCAGTTGACCGGACAACCCGTTAGAACCCCAAAAGGACGCTCGCCGGGCGCGTGTCCATCACACCCCAACAACGAAAGGAACCCATCATGTGCAAGTCGATACCAGAGGGCGGTCAGAGATGCCGCCGCCATTTGAAGGACCGCATAGCGCGCCTAGAGGAGGAGCAGGAGGTGGAAGCGAAGCGGCTCTACATCCTGAACCTCCTGAAGAAGTTCGTGGAGGAGTTCAGCGGACCATACGGCAAGGCTGTAGCCGCGTTCCGGGAGAAGTACACGGACCTCGGTGGCTTCCAACTCCCGAACTCCATGAGCAAACTCAAGCGGGACATCGACCAGGCGGCACGGAAGTCCGAATGGTGCCGCGTTGAAGCCGGTGTGGAGAACATCAAACTTGAGCGCCGCACCGAGCAAATCGAGTCCAAGCGCCGCAAGCCTCTCGCGGACGCTCCCGAGGTCATCGAGCCAGATGACAGTGACCTGGTGGGCGACGAAGCCATCGAACACTTCCTCGCACACTCGAAGGCGGACCTAGAGCGAGCACGTCGCTAACCGCCTGACAGCAACTCAAAACGCCCCGGCTCAAACACTCAGAGCCGGGGCGTTGCTGTGTCCCCTCAATTTTCGGAACCGCCTCGCCGGGAACGTGTCCTTTTGGACTGGGAGGCGTCACCACAGATGAGCGCAGAACCGTGTGAACACCCCTATACGCGACGAGAGCCGGGTGACCCAACAGTGGGGTAACCCGGCTCTTTCCATGCCCACACGCGGCGGCTAGCGACGCCTAGTAGTCCGCAGGCGTGAGGATGCAAGTGCTAGCCCTAACCCCCTCATGTACCGCCTCGGTGATGACCCAAATCTTGAAACCGTCAGCGCCGTCAGCCTGGCTACCCGTCCACACGTGCGAGGTCAGCACTCTCGCGCCAGTCGTCAGCGCGTCACGGTTCACTTCCTGGTCGTGCTCATCGTTGTCGGTGAGTTCCCACCGTCCCAGAGCGTGAATGCGTACGCACTCTGCGACCCATACGCCACGAGCCTGTGTGCCCTCAGCGGTGTCAGCATCGGCAATCCAAGCGGCTACAGCGGGCGTGTGTACGAGGAGCCTGCCCAGTACTGGAAGCCCAGCCCTGCCGTCAGCCATCAACGTGAGCGCATTGCGGGTGCCCGTATCCACGTGGGCGTCATCGCGTGCGGGCGTTGCTGTCCGGTCATCCTTAGAAGTAGTCATGTGGAGAATGGTGACGGTCGGGTGTGACACGGGAACAACTCCCACACTTTCAACTTTGGGGCGGTCGTAGCGCGTGTAGGGTCGTTGTATGGCTCCCGCAACTTCAACTTCAGCGCAACGGCGTCCACGCGGGACGGGTAGCGTATACAAGTACCGCGACGGGTACAGGGCAGAACTTCCCCCACATGGTGCAGAGCCGCGTCAGAAGGAGAGTTTTCCTACTGAGGAAGCCGCTATCGCATGGCTAGATGAAGCCGTGGTGCGACGCTTCGGCGGTGACTCCGCTATCGCCAAGCGGGTAGTGCGGGACACGTCCCCCACTGGCTCGATGCTCGTCATGGACTACGCCCGTAGGCACATCAACCTGAAGTACGCCGCTGGAAAGTTGAGCGACGGAACCCTGCGCAACTACGAGAGCGCGTTGTCGAAGTACTGGGGGACCATCGGGGCACTGCGCCTCGACCAACTCAGCAGTGAGAACGTCACTCAATTCATCACTTCGCTCAACGTCATCGACGCTGACAACAAGGCGTCGGCGTACAACACCCAGCACGGGCACTTCCGTTTTCTATCTACGGTATTGAACGCCGCGTCAAGGGCGGGACTCATCGACTCCCGTGTGATTACAACGGTTGAGTTCCCCACTGAGGAGGCATGGGGGAGGACAGCCACACAGCGTCGGAACCCGGCACCGATTCGGCGTCACGCCCGTACTAACAGGGCGGACAGGGTGATACCCAAAACTCAGTTCCTGCGGCTGTCAGCGGCTCTCGCGAAGCAACTCGTCAACGAGTGCTCTCCGCTCGTCCATGCTGAAGGCTGGTGCGCCCCAGAGGCGTATCTGGCTGTAGTGACCGGTATGCGTCAGGGAGAGCGCCTAGCAATCCGTCGCCGCAACATCGCCTTTGAACATGATGACAAGGGCAAGATTCGCGGTGCCCTGTTGTCACTCGACTCTCACGCGCTACCAGCCGAATGGTTCCACGGATGCGGTGATATATCCGCGTCAGGGAAGTTCCCCTGCGGCGAAGTGACTGCCAAGGCTTGCCCGCAAACGGCTAACAATAAGCAAGGCTCTTCGATGATGCGCCTCGCGCCGGGCACGAAGTCGAAGAAGCCTGGCTCCGTTCACTATCTACCGCTCACCGTTGCCCCCGCAATCGTCCTCCGTCACCACCTCCGCTACATGGAACGTGTAGAGGGTTTGAGCGGCAGGGATGACCTTGTGTTCGGTGGCGCTATCAACGCCCGCAAGCCTGCACGGCACCGCGCTGACACCGAAGAGTCCTACGCGAAGCGACTCGACGCATGGGAGGAAGCGCGTCACAACGTGAAGCGTGACGGCGTGACGATTCGGACGCCCGAGAGGGACCGTGCGGCATGGCAGGCGTTACAGGAGGCGTTCTTTTATGAGTCAGAGGAGAAGGGATTCTCTGTCCACGATATTCGTCACAGTGTGCTGACCCGCCTGGCGCTCGACACAAACCTCAACGCTATGCAGTTGATGGCGCTGGCTAACCACTCCAATATCTCCACAACGATGCGCTATGTGGAATTGAGAGGTTCTGATGCGGCGAGGGAAGCGCTCAGTGCGACCGCAGGCATGGGTCAGGAGTATGCAGAGTCCATCGGTGTGGATTTCATGAAGGAAGTGATGAGGGTAAGCCTGCGGGCGCTTGACGGCACCCCTAACCCTCGCAAGCGGTCGGCGTAACCTACTCTCCCCATCTGGACGGCGTTCGGGACGGCTGTCATCACCTGGTTCTGTCACGCTCACGTGTTGCCCGCCGTGGGAGTTGTTCTGGGAGTTGATAGAAGCCTCGTACGTGTCCGTAATATCCGATATTCGCGGGAGTTGATGTGGGAGTTTACGCCTTTACCTTTGCCCTGGACCCCTGTAAACGTGCAGGTAGAGCATAAATCCTCTGCATGGAGTGCATACTCACACAGGACGACACGCCTGCGGATGTATGGTTATGCAGGAATATTGCACTTTCAAGTTCCCAAGCTGATAGCGCGGGTTCGATTCCCGTCACCCGCTCCACTGGAACCGCGTATCGGCCTCGATGGCGCCAACTGTGAGGTGCGCGGCACAAGACGACCCGGATCTCTGCCGGAATCCTCACTCCTGACTCGAGCCGAGACCGTCGTAGCCGCCCTCGAACGCGAGACCCGCGGCACGCGGATGCAGAAATCCGCCGGGTCGAACATCACGCCTGGTCACAGTATGGTTGCAAGTCCGCAACCAACCCTTCTTCGCCACCGAGCGTCTCCCTAGCATGAGCAACATGGGCACACACGCTGGCACGGCACGTCATTCCTTCCGCCGGGGCGTGGTCACTGCCTCGATCATCGCGATCGCCTGGGGCCTCTCCGCGTGCAGTTCCGGCGCCTCCGAGGCCGACTACGGCGGCACCGATGCCGGCGGCGAGCCGGGCGTCGAGGCGGAGGCAGGCACCGACCTGCAGTCGTCCGCCGAGCAGCCCACCCAGGATCGCTCGCTCATCATCACCGGCGAGATGTACATGACCGTCGAGGATCCCCTCCAGGCCGCCGACCGTGCCGAGAGCATCGTCCAGGGCGCCGGAGGGCGCGTCGACGCACGCAGCGAGACCGCTGCCACCGAGTACGGCGGCGGCTCCGCACACCTCACGCTGCGCATCCCCGGCAGCGCGCTTGACCGCGCGGTGGACGACCTCCGCGCACTGGGCACGGTCGACGAGTTCTCGACCCACTCCTCGGATGTGACTGTCGAGGTGACGGACCTCGCCGCCCGAATCTCCACGCTGCGCGCGTCGACCCTGCGCATCGAGGGCCTGCTCGCGGAGGCGCAGGGCATCAAGGACATCATCGCGCTCGAGGACGAGCTCGCGAGCCGCCAGGCCGAGCTCGAGGGCCTCGAGGCGCGCCAGCGCGGTCTCGAGGACCAGGTTGCGATGTCCGCCATCGACCTCTCCCTCACCACCGAACCCGTCGTGATCGTCGAGGACGACTCCCCGCGGACGTTCTGGACCGGCCTCGAGTCGGGATGGGACGGACTCGTGACGTTCGTCACCGGCGCGCTGGTGGTGCTGGGTGTGCTGCTGCCGTGGCTCGCGGCCGCGGCGGTGGTGGGCGGCGTGGTGGTGGTCGCGGTCCGCGTGGCACGCTCGCGGAGGACGCCGGAGGCGTCGGGGGCGTCGGGGGCGTCGGACGCATCAGCGGCATCAGAGACGCCCGTCCCGGACGATGCCCCGCGCGCCTAAGAGGGGCGAGTCACCCGGATGCGGCGAATGCGGCGCCGCTCGACCGCGGTGACGATCAGCTCCGCCGGGTCGATGGTCACGGCATCGCCCTCGACGGCGAGCCGGCCGAGCCGGTGGAGCACCAGTCCCGCGACGGTCTCGTACGGCCCGGCAGGAAGGGCGATCCCCGTGAGTTCGGTGAACTCCTCGACGGTCGAGCGCGCGTCGACCTCGATGCTGCCGTCGGCCGCGACCCACGCATGCGGCTCGGGCACGTCGAACTCGTCGTGAATGTCCCCCACGAGCTCCTCGACCAGGTCCTCGAGCGTGACGATCCCGTCGGTGCCGCCGTACTCGTCGACCACGATCGCGATGTGGACGCCCTCCGCACGCAGTTGCGACAGCGATGGCAACACCGTCGTGGTCGAGGGCAGGAAGGGAATCGGGCGCACGAGCTCCCTGACCCGCTGCTCTCGCGGCGCGACCAGCAGGTCCCGCACGTGCAGGAAGCCGCGCACGTCATCGGCATCCCTGCCCATCACCGGGAAGCGTGAGTACGGACTCGCTCCCGCGAGCGCCGCCGCCTCGGCCACCGTGAGCGAGTCCTTGACGAACATCACCTCTCCGCGCGGACGCATGACCGACTCGAGGGTCCTGTCGCTCGCCGCGAAGACATCGGTCAGAATGCGTCGCTCGTCCTCCGCAAGCGCCTCATGGCCAGCAACCAGGTCGCGCAGTTCCTCCTCCGACATCGCCTCCGAGGTCGCGCGGGGGTCGCCTCCCACGAGCCGCACCACCGCATCGGTCGACACGGAGAGCAGCCACACGACCGGGCGCATCGCGGTGGCGAAGCGGTCGAGCGGGGGCCCGACGAGGAGTGACACCGTGGTCGCGCGCTGCAACGCGAGGCGCTTGGGCACCAACTCGCCCAGCACGAGCGACAGGTACGCAATGAGCAGCGTCATCGCCACGAGGGCGACGGTGTGCGCGGCGCTCTCGCTAAGACCCACGCCCTCGAACAGCGGCGCAACATCGGGCGCGAGGGTCGAGGCGCCGTACGCGGCGGAGAAGAATCCCGCGACGGTCACGCCGATCTGCACGGCGGCCAGGAAGCGGTTGGGATCGCGTGCGACCGATGCCACGCGGGCACCGCGCTTGCCCTGCCTGGAGAGTTGCTCGACCTGGCTCTCGCGCAGGGACACCAGCGCGAGCTCCGTGCCAGCGAAGACTCCGCCAATCACCACGAAGACCAGCACGAGGCCGATGTTGATGATCGTGTCCTGATCCATCTAAGGCCTCCCGCCCCGAGGTGTCTCCTACGCGGCGGCGTCCGTCGCCGACTCGGGTTCCCTGGCGGGGGCGCCGAGGCGGCGGGTGCCGCTCCACGCGGCGATCGCCACGCCCGCGACGATCAGCACGTCACCCACGCTGAACGTGTTCGACAGCGGCAGGGGGTCGGGCCACGCGAACACGTCGCCGAGCCACGGGAGCACGGCATCGTCCATCACCGCCGTGTTCTCGAACGCGTGATCGGGATCGATCCCCGCGGCCTCGGTCGCGGCGCGGCTCGCGGGCAGCACCCCTCCGTTGAGGGCGATCGTCAGCCCGTTGGTGAAGGCGCCGGCACCGACGACGAGCGCCCCCGCCGCGCGCCGGTTGAGCCACAAGAACGTCAGCGCGATCGCGTAGGTCGCGACGTGGGCGACCGGCGCGAGGTCGTTCGGGAGGCCGAACTCGATGATGAGGATCTGCGCCCCCAGCGCGATCCAGATGAGCACGGGCCATCGCCACCGCTGGAGGGCGAGGCCGGCCGGCCACCGGCCCACAAGCAGAGGGGACAGCACCGCGAGGACGCAGGCGGCAAGAACGAGCATGTCAGGTACTCCTCGTCGTGGGCGTCGGGGTGGGGGTGGTCTCCGCGGTCCGCTCACGCGCGAGCCGCGCGCTGATCTCCTCCGGCGCGCCGGGCCGGCCCAGGTGGTAGCCCTGCCCGATCACCCTGCCGAGCCCGCGCAGGGTCTCGACCGTTGCATCGTCCTCGATACCCTCCGCGACGACGCGGAGGCCGAGCGCGAGCGCGAGCGCCACGGTGGAGCGCACGATGATGAGGTCGTGGCGGTCGTCGCCGATGCTGCTGACGAACGAGCGGTCCACCTTGAGTTCGTCGATCTCGAGGCGCTTGAGGTAGCTGAGGGACGCGTTGCCCGTGCCGTAGTCGTCGATCGCGATCTCGACGCCCAGCTCACGGACTTCGCGGATCACGAGGTCGGCGCGAGCGGGATCGGACAGGATGCCGGTCTCCGTGACCTCAAGTACGAGCGCGGAGGAGGGGACGTCGTGACGCGCGAGTGCGGCGGCGACCTGGCTCGGCAGCGCGGAGTCGGAGAGGTGACGTGCGGAGAGGTTGACCGCGAGGCGGATCTCGTCGCCCGCGGCGCGCCACCGCGCGAGCTCCTCAAGCGCGGTGTCGAGCACGAGCGCGGTGAGCGGGAAGATGAGGCCGGAGTTCTCCGCGAGCGGAATGAACTCGTCGGGCGGGACCAGGCCGCGCTCCGGGTGCTCCCACCGCACGAGCGCCTCGACACCCACCGTGTGCAGGTCGTGGAGGTCGACCTGAGGCTGGTAGACCACGTGCAACTGGTCGGAATCCAGGGCCGTGCGGAGGTCAGCGAGGAGTCGCAGGCGCTCGACCGTATTGATGTCGAACTCGGGGGCGTAGGTGCTGATACGGTCGCGCTCGAGCTTGGCGTGGTAGAGCGCGATGTCCGCGTTCTTCATGAGCGTCTCGCCGTCCGCGCCGTGGTCGGGTGCGATGGCGACGCCCGCGCTCGCGCGGACCAGGAGCTCGAGATTGCCGATGCGCACGGGCGTGTCGAGCGCTGCCAGCAGGGCCTGCGCGGCCTCACGGACGTCTTGCGAGGGGTCGCGAATGACCACGGCGAACTCGTCGCCTCCCAAGCGATGAACCGACGCGTCATCCGGGGCCGCCCCGGAGAGCCGGTCGGCCACCTGACGCAGGATCTCGTCACCCACGGGGTGACCCAGTGTGTCGTTGAAGTCCTTGAAGTGATCGAGGTCAAAGAGGACCAGTCCGGGGCCCGCGGCGCGCGAAGAGTGCGCGGCGGAGAGCGTGCGCGCGAGTTCGTCGTAGAGCTGCCCACGGTTGCGCAGGCCGGTGAGGGAGTCATGCGCGGCGGCGTGCGCGTGCCGCGCGGCGGCTGCCGCGAAGAGGTGTGCGGCGATGACGGGGGCGACGAGCATCGTGAGCGCGCCCACACCGTCGGCAGCGATTTCCGCGGCCACGCCACCGATGCTCAGCAGCACCACGTTGGTGACGAAGACGTCGCGGGCGTCGGCACGGAGCACCCTCCACAGTGGCTGAGCGACGGACAGCGAGATCGCCACGGCGACCAAGAGCCAGTTGACCAGAATCATCGCGGCGCCCGCCGCGAGCAAGGGACCGAGGTGCTCCGGCTCCATGGACATGGGCCCACGGAAGAACGGAACCCCGGCGAGCCACGAGAACACCACGCCTGCCGCGAGGACACTCAACGCATACTGCGCGGTGTTAAACAACGACTTGCGGAGCTCGCGACGGTGCAGGGCATCGTCAATAAGGCTCGCGGTCGCCTGCACGAGCACGGCAATGCCCACACTCGCAAAGGGCAACAACGCAAGAATGAATGGTGCTGACGTTGACAACGTGCGACCGTCGCCGTCCCCACCGATGAGCCGAATGGGCTTCACCTCGCCCGTGATCGCCGCGACGGCGAGGAAGATCACGGGGAGGATCGCGAGCGCGTCGAGGGTCTCTCGCCACGGGCTGGCCACGATTACGAAGCCGATTCCGGCGAAGCCTAGAAGCGATACGACCGCCACATAGGCAGCAAGAAGTGAGGGCGGCGCGAAGAGCCTGCTCCGCGCGCCGCCCTCACCGGTGGGTGAACTCAGACCCACTTAAACCCGGCGCCGACGACCACGGCGACGGCCACGAAGGTGCCGGCGCTCGCGGAAATGCGGACGACCGTGTTGTCACGGAATGCGTTCCACTTGCTCATGAGATCTCCTCTTTTCCTGACGATGACGGCGGCACACGCCGCCCCCGCTGGAGCTCTCGAGTACTGAGGGGACCGAGAGCAGTGGATTGCGGCCATCGTCAAGAGTGTTATCGGGCGAAGGGGCGCAACCCTCAACCATCTTCGCGCGTCCGGGGTCGCAAGGGGAAGAAGTACGAGGTCCGGTATGCGATGAATCACGCCGGGGGGCATGCGGCAACCAACCCGGCACTCGCCGAATAGCCCACCTCGGCCATCCCGTCGGTGGTCTCGAACTCCAAGGCGACGCACCAGTCGTACGCGGTGGTGCCCCGCAGCTGCGGCGTCCAGGACCCCTCGAGTTCGGCGGGAACGGATGTTCCCGCCACCTCGTACCCGTCCGGTGTCGCCGTCACCGCGGGCGCCGGGCCGTTCGGGTGGGCCACGGAATAGTCCACGACCGCGTTGCCGATCGCGATGACATCAAGCTCGGCCCGCGCCGTCACCGCGGCCGGCGCGGTCACGGACAGCGCGGCCGCCGCCGCAAGACCGGTCGCCACGAGCGTGGCCACCACCCCCAGCACCAGGCCGGCGAGCGGCCAGCTGCGCCGTGACGCCCGTCCCGAGCGCCAGCGCGCGAGCCCCACGATGCCGAGCACGATCGCCACGGGCCCGAGGCCCAGGCATGCGGTCACGAACGAGGCGATGCCGACCCCATTGCCGCCACGCTCGCGGGGCGCGACGTGGGCGGCCGGCGCCGCATGCGTGTCCGTCATCAGTCCTCCAGAGGTGTGACTGAAAGTCTGGCACGCGCGCACCCCGGGCATCGTCCCCGCGCACGCGTGTCGCTCCCACGCCCGCGTCGCGCCCGTCCTTACCCTCGACCACGTCGCCTGACATGGCGAAGACCCCCCGGAATTCGGGTCCGGGGGGCCTTGCCGTGTCGCACGAGAGTCCGGGTCCGGCGCGAAGCCGGGCCACGGCGACGATCTCTCGGCCGACTCCCCGGGCCCGTCGCGCCCAGCGCCGTCACCCGCTGATCGCGCCGGCTCGCAGTGCGTGCCAGCGGACATGGACCGCCGTTGTCCGAGGAATCCGATCCGGCGCGCCACCACCCATCCCGCCCCCGGGGGCCGCGTCCGCGCTGCGGAAGCGACCCGGGTCCGGGCGTTCGGGGAAGCGCTCTCTTGCCCCCCGATGGTGCGTGGCGCACCTTCTCGCTAGAGGCGTTTCTACTCGTGTCACCGGGTGCACGCAAGCGCTACGGAGGCCAGTTTCGGGGGCCGATGCGCGCCCACACCGTCATCCACATGTCGCGTGCGGAGCCGGCTGGGTTTACACACACCTGTGGACAAAATCTGTGGAGAGGACCCACTCCGCGACGGCCTAGGCTCGACCCATGAGCATCGCACCGGGACTCATCGCAGCACAGTCCAAGATGGCGGCGGCCGGGGTCGACCAGACGGCCATCGACGTCTTCTCCCACTACTTCGCGGAGCTGGAGGCCGGCGCGACCGGGCTCATTCGCGAGGACACGATCGAGCCGCTCACGAGCCCGCCGGGCCTCGACGGCCTCGAGGTGGATCCGGAGGCGGCGCGCGAGGCACTCGCCCGCACCGCGATCATCAAGCTCAACGGCGGGCTGGGCACGTCGATGGGCATGGACCGCGCCAAGTCGCTCCTGCCGGTGCGCGACGGCGCGACGTTCCTCGACGTGATCGTTGACCAGGTGCGCAAGGCCCGCGAGGCCACGGGGGCGCGGCTGCCGCTTGTGCTGATGAACAGCTTCCGCACGCAGGACGACTCCCTTGCTGCGCTCGCGGCGCACGCCGACCTCGCTGTCGACGGCCTCCCCCTCGACTTCCTCCAGAACGCCGAGCCCAAGCTGCTGGTCGACGGACTCATGCCGGTGGAGTGGCCCAAGGACCCCACCTTGGAGTGGTGCCCGCCCGGCCACGGCGACATCTACACGGCCATCCTGGCATCCGGTGTGCTCAAGGCGCTGCTCGACCAGGGCTTCCGCTACGCGTCCGTGTCGAACTCGGACAACCTGGGCGCGGTGCCGAGCGCCGCGATCGCCGGCTGGTTCGCCGCGTCAGGGGCGCCGTACGCCGCCGAGCTGTGCCGCCGCACCGCCGCCGACCGCAAGGGCGGCCACCTCGCGATTCGCAAGTCAGACGGCAGGCTGATTCTGCGCGACACCGCGCAGACCGCGCCCGAGGAGATGCACTTCTTCACCGACGAGCACCATCACCCGTTCTTCCACACCAACAACCTGTGGTTCGACCTCGAGCGCCTGCACTCGGCCCTGGTCGAGCGGGGCGCCGTGCTGGGGCTGCCACTCATCCGCAACGTCAAGACCGTCGACCCGACCGACCCTTCCTCACCTGAGGTGTTCCAGATCGAGACCGCGATGGGCGCCGCGATCGAGGTGTTTGAGGGGGCGACGGCGATCGTGGTGGGCCGCGACAGGTTCCTGCCCGTGAAGACCACCAACGATCTCCTGCTGCTGCGCTCCGACGCGTACACGCTCGAGGACGACGGCGCGCTGCGGGTGGCCGTCACCCCCGCGCCGCTCGTGGACCTCGACCCGCGCTTCTACAAGACGATGTCGGGCTTCGATGCGCGCTTCCCGCACGGGGCGCCGTCGCTCAGGGACGCGGTGTCGCTGACGGTGCGCGGCGACTGGACCTTCGGCGCCGGCGTGGTGTGTCGCGGTGCGGTCACGCTCGAGGACACCGGCAAGCCGGAGACGATCCCGGACGGGACGGTTCTCGAGGGGTAGCGGTGCTGATGCGCTGTCCTGTGCGGCCCGAAACGC
Source organism: Demequina sediminis (assembly GCF_039545075.1). Classification (NCBI taxonomy): domain Bacteria; kingdom Bacillati; phylum Actinomycetota; class Actinomycetes; order Micrococcales; family Demequinaceae; genus Demequina; species Demequina sediminis. Next base: position 205,176 of record NZ_BAABRR010000003.1, read on the forward strand.
GGGCCTGATCCGCAACGGCACGCGATCTGGGCGCCCGCGACTCGATCAGCGGGCGGATTCCCGATCGACCCGCGAATGAGGTCGGGCCGGCCAAGGTGCCGCCAGCCGGCCTACCGCTCCGGCCCGATCACCGCGCCGGCCCGATCACCGCTCCAGGTCCGCATCCCTGGCCGCGGTCTTCGCGAGCATCGCGTTGTAGGCGGCGAGTTCGGACTCCCCGTCGCGGTCGGCCTGACGATCGCGCCTGCGTCCCTCGCGTGTATCCGCATTGCGCCACGCGACGATGATCCCGATCGCGAGCAGCACCACCGGCAGCTCACCGATGCCCCACGCGATCTGGCCGCCGTACTGCTGGTCCGTGATCGCATCGGGCCCCCAATCGCGACCCATGAGCCCGAACCAGCGCGGCGCAAGCAGCACGGTCGACATCATGATCGCGACTCCAAAGAACGCGTGGAACGCCATGGTCGCGAACAGCAGCACGATCCTGAGCGCATAGCCGGGGCGGCTCGGGCCCGGGTCCACGCCCACGAGCGCGTTGACAAAGAGGTAGCCCACGATCGTGAAGTGGAGCACCATCCACAGGTGTCCCACGTGATTGCGCAGCGCGAACTCGAACAGCGGCGTGTAGTAGAACACCACGAGGAATCCCGCGAAACTCACGGCGGCCACGATGGGGTTGGCCCAGAAACGCATCCACCCCGACTCCACGATCGCGCGAATCCACTCTCGCGGCCCCCGCGAACCGTCCTTGCGGGGCGGGAGCGCCCGTAGCGCCAGCGTCACCGGCGCGCCGAACGTCAGCGCGACCGGCACCACCATCACCAGCAGCATGTGCTCGAGCATGTGCGCGCTGAACGTCACCATGCCGTAGATCGTGGGTCCCGACTGGGTCACCCACACCAGTAGCGCGAGCCCCGCGAGCCAGCTCGCGGTGCGATGCCACGGCCACGCATCCCCACGTCGGCGCAGCCTCACCACCCACACCACATAGACCAGCGCGGCCGCGGCGATCGCCGTCGCGGTGATGATCTCCAAGCGCCATAGCGAAATCCACGTCAGGGCGGTGGGAGCCGGCGGGAGGGGGTATCCGGTGAGGAACTCGGCGGGGGTGGGCTCCTTGAGGGGGACGATGTCCACGGGAGGGGCGGTGGTCCCGAGGACGGCGGCGACGCCCATGACCGCGACGAGTGCGGCGACATCCACGGCCATGAGTCGCCAGAAGCGCTCGCGCACGGCGGCCTCGCTGAGACGAGGGAGGTACACACGGCGGTGCAGGGCCGCGAGCGCGATCGCGACCGTCATCAGCGAGATCTTGAGCACGAGCAGGCGCCCGTACGGGGTGGTCCACAACTCCGACACCGCGGTGAGCCGCAGCCAGCCGCTCACCGCTCCCGAGATCACCACCAGGCCCGCGGCCCACAGCGCGAGGCGAGACGCGCGGGCCATTGCCTCGCGCGTGAGCGAGCCCAGGGGGGAACGCAACACGAGCATCGTCCCGATCACGCCCGTCCACACGGTCGCGCCGGCCAGGTGGAGCGCCATCGCGGAGACGGCCAGGTGGTGGTCGGCGGCACCGGCCGCATGGCCGGTCTGCGCGAGCCAGCCCAGCGCCCACACCACCGGCACCAGCGACCACATCGCGAGCCGTGGAGTCTGGACGAGCGTCGCGAGCACCGAGACCACCAGCCCCGCGCCCAGCACCTGCAGGTACGCCTCGAGGAGGTCGACGGAGAGCGAGTAGCTCCACCACTCCTCGATGAAGCGTGACGCGTCGGGGAGCTCGCCGCGGATCGAGGCGTACGAGGCCATCGAGTGCGCGAGCGCCGCGATCACCCACGCGATGGACCCGGCCCGCGCCACCAGACCCGCCCGAGCGGCGGCGGCGTGGCCCGCCGGCAACACCACGGCAATGACCAGCAACGCGCCGGCGGTCGCCGCAATCGACAGGTCGCGCACCCCGGCCGCGAGCGTCACGAAGGCCTCGACAGTCATGAGGTCAAGCGTAGGGCGGTCTCATCCCTCGCGGCTCCGCCACACGGCCGCCCTCTCGCGGCTCCGCCACACGGCCGCCCTCTCGCGGCTCCGCCACACGAGGCACCCCGAACTGGCTCCGATCGCCGCACTGAGACCGAGACACGCCGCCGACACGCCGACGCGTGTGTGGCGGAGCCGCGAATCCGTGTGGCGGAGCCGCGAGGAGCAGCGAAGCAGGACCGCGTCAGCCCCAGACGAGGCCCTGCGCGGGATCGTTCATCACGCGACCGATGTCCGCGAGCACGCGCGCGCCCAGCTCTCCGTCCACGAAGCGATGATCGAAGCTCAGCGCGAGCTGCGTGACCCAGCGGATGGTGATCTCGCCCTGGTGCACCCACGGCTGCTCGCGGATCGCGCCAAAGGCCAGGATCGCGGCCTCACCCGGGTTGAGGATGGGCGTGCCCGTGTCGATGCCCAGTGGCCCCACGTTGGTGATGGTGATCGTGCCACCCGCGAGCGCGCCCGGCGTGGTCTTGCCCGCGCGCGCCGCCGCGGTGAGCTCGCCCAGCTCGAGGGCGAGCTCGTGCAGCGGGAGCCGGTGCGCGTCCTTGATGTTGGGCACCAGCAGCCCGCGCGGCGTCGAGGCCGCGATGCCGAGGTTCACGAAGTGCTTGTAGACGATCTCCTGAGCCTGGTCGTCCCACGACGCGTTGATCTCGGGATGACGACGCACCGCGAGCAGCAGCGCCTTCGCCACGATGAGCAGCGGCGTGACGCGCACGTCCTGGAAGTCGCGATCGGCCTTGAGCCGCTGCACGAGGTTCATGGTCTCGGTCACGTCGACCGTGTGGAACACGGACACGTGCGGCGCGGTGAAGGCGGACTTCACCATCGCCTCGGCGGTGCGCTTGCGCACGGACTTCACCGGCACGCGCGTCGAACGCCCGCCATCAGACGAGTAGCCCGACTGCAGCCACGGCTGGTCGTCGCCGGGGTACGTCGCGAGCGTGCGCACCTCGCGCGACTTCGCGGCCTGCTCGACGTCCTCGCGCGTCACGAGCCCGCCCGGCCCGGACGGCGACACGGTCGTGAGGTCCACGCCCATCTCGCGCGCAAGCTTGCGCACGGGCGGCTTCGCGAGCACGGGGTAGTCGCTCGCCTCGCCGGCACCGCCGATCGGGTCGAGCGCACCTTCCTTGCGGGCGCGCCGATGCGCGGATCCCGCCTTCACCCCGTAGCCCACGAGGACGGCGCCGCCGTCCTCCTGAGGGGACGATGCCGGGGCGGACTGGGTGGGGGAAGGCTGGGTGGCGGCCGGCTGAGTGTGAGCGGGCTCGACGCGGGCAGCCTCCGCCTGCGCGGCCGGCGCGGCCTGCGCGACCGCCGCCACGGGCGACTCTGACGCCTCGGCCACCGGAGCATCGTCCCCCGCGACCCCGCCGGGATCCACGTCGAACTCGATGATGGGGGCACCCACCTCGACGGTCTCGCCCTCGGCGACCAGGATGCGCGTCACGACGCCGTCGACCGGGCAGGGCAGCTCGACCAGGGACTTCGCGGTCTCGATCTCGAGCAGCGGCTGGTTGACCTCGACGGTGTCGCCGGGGGCGACGCGCCACGAGACGACATCGGCCTCGGTCAGTCCCTCGCCGGCGTCCGGCATGTGGAAGATCTCGAAGGTAGGCATGTGCGGCCTCTCAGTGCGTCATCACGCGATCGACGGCATCGAGCACGCGATCGAGGTTGGGGAGGTACTCGTGCTCGAACTTGCTCCCAGGGTAGGGCGTGTGGAAGCCGCCGACCCGGAGCACGGGCGCGTGAAGGAGGAAGAAGGCCTGCTCGGTGACGCGGGCCGAGAGCTCCGCGCCGGGGCCGTAGGTGCTGGGCGCCTCGTGCACGATCACGACGCGACCCGTGCGCTTGGCCGACCTCACCACGGTGTCCGAGTCGAGCGGGGAGATCGAGCGCAGGTCGATCACCTCGATGCTGGTTCCCTCCGCCGCGGCCACGTCGGCGGCTTGCAGCGCGAGGCGCACCGTGGGCCCGTAGGCGACGAGCGTCACGTCCTTGCCCTGGCGCGCGACGCGGCCGCGCGACATGTCGGCGGTGGCGGCCGACGCCCCGCCCGGGGCGTCGAGCTGGGCCTTCACCCGCGACTCGCTCACCTCACCCTTGTCCCAGTAGCGGGCCTTGGGCTCGAGGAACAGCACCGGATCGGGAGAGGCGATCGCCTGCTGAATCATGTCGAACGCGTCCTGCGGGGTCGCGGGCGAGATCACGCGCAGGCCCGCGGTGTGGGCGAATAGCGCCTCGGGGCTCTCGGAGTGGTGCTCGACCGCGCCGATGTGTCCGGCGAAGGGCACGCGAATCACGACCGGCAGCTGGATGCGGCCCTGCGAGCGGTAGTGCATCTTCGCGAGCTGCGTGGTGATCTGGTCGTACGCGGGAAAGATGAAGCCGTCGAACTGGATCTCGATGACCGGCCGGTAGCCGCGCATCGCCATGCCGATCGCGGTGCCCACGATCCCCGACTCCGCGAGGGGCGTGTCCATGACGCGGTCGGGGCCGAAGTCCTTCCACAGCCCCTCGGTGACGCGGAAGACGCCGCCGAGCTGGCCGATGTCCTCTCCCATGAGCAGCACCTTGGGGTCGCGCTCCATCGCGGCGCGCAGGCCGCGGTTGATCGCGCCTGCCATCGTCATGGTGGCGGGTGACGTCGCGGTCATGCGTGGGCCTCCTCGTCGACGAACGATCCCTGGAAGCGGGCGAACCATGCGCGCTCCGCCTCGACGGTCGCGTGGGGCTCGGCGTACACGTGGTCGAACATCGTCGACGCGGGGGGCCGCTCCCACGACTTGACGGTCTCGCGCGTGCGTCGCCCGAGCTCCTTGATCTCGGCGCGGGCGGCCTCCACGGCATCGTCCCCCAACTCCCCGAGCCCGCGCAGGTAGGTCTCGAGACGCGCGATGGGGTCGCGCTCGGCCCAGTACGCCTCGTCGGCGCGCGTGCGGTACTTGGTCGGGTCGTCCGAGGTCGTGTGCGCGCCCATGCGATATGTGAAGGCCTCGATGAGCACGGGGCCGCCGCCCGACCGCGCCTTCTCGAGCGCCCAGCGGGTCACGGCGTACGACGCGATGACGTCGTTGCCGTCGACGCGCACTGCGGGGATGCCGAACCCGGCGCCGCGCTGCGCGAGGGGCACGCGCGACTGCCGGGTCGTGGGCTCGGAGATCGCGAACTGGTTGTTCTGGACGAAGAAGACGATGGGGGCGTGGTGGACCGATGCGAAGACCATGGCCTCGCTCACGTCACCCTGGCTCGTGGCGCCGTCGCCGAAGTAGCAGACCACCGCGCCGTCGCGCTCGGGGTCGCCGGTGCCCACGAGCCCGTCGCGGTCCATCGCCATCGCGTATCCGGTCGCGTGGAGCGAGTGGGCGCCAATCACCAGCGTGTAAAGGTGGAAGCCGTGGGCCGCCGCGTCCCACGCGCCGTGCTGGAGGCCGCGGAACAGGCGCAGGATCTCGGGCAGGTCGACGCCGCGCATGAGCGCCACGCCGTGCTCGCGGTAGGACGGGAAAACGAAGTCGGTGGGACGCAGCGCGTGGCCCGAGCCGATCTGTGCGGCCTCCTGACCCAGCGACTGCACCCACAGGCCCAGCTCGCCCTGACGCTGCAGGCTGGTGGCCTCGAGGTCGAAGCCGCGCAGCACCGTCATGTGGTGCCACATCGCGCGCAGGGCCTTGGGGTCGAGGTCCGCGGCGTACGCGGAGAAGTCGGGGTGCTCGACGCGCTCACCCGTGTGGGTGAGTAGCGTCACGAGTCCCTCGTCGGAGAGCGGGCCCAGTGCGTCCACGCCGTGTCCTTCCGTCCTGAGTGCCGTCAGGGGTCCGGACACGCAGGAGCGGCTCCGGCCTAACCTACGCAATCGTAGGTTACGCCTCCGTAGGTTGGCAAACGGTGGGGAGGGGCGTCGCCGCTACTCCTCGCCACGCATGCGCCGCACCACGGCATGCGGCTCGGCATCCATGACCACCACGCCGTGCTCGAGCAGGATCCCTCGGTCGCACAGGTCAGCGACCATGTTGAGGTCGTGACTCACGATCACGAGCGTCTTGCCCTGGGAACGCAGCAGGCGAATCCGGTCGAGGCACTTGCGCTGGAACGGCTCGTCACCCACGGCGAGGATCTCGTCGACCAGAAAGACGTCGGGATCCGTGTGGACCGCGACGGCGAACGCGAGCCGTAGAAACATGCCGGACGAGTAGAACTTCACCTCGGTATCGATGAAGTCCTCGATCTCGGAGAACGCGACGATCTCGGCGAACTTCTCCTCGATCTGAGCCTCGGTCATGCCCAGGATCGCCCCGTTGAGGTAGACGTTTTCCCGACCCGTGAGGTCGGGGTGGAAGCCCGCCCCCACCTCGATGAGCCCCGCGATGCGGCCACGCACGCCGATCTGCCCCTCGTCGGGAGTGAGGACACCAGAGATGCACTTCAGGAGGGTCGACTTGCCCGAACCGTTGAAGCCCAGCAGCGCGACCGTCTCGCCCTCATTGATCGTGATCGAGACGTCGTTGAGTGCCGCGAAGGAGTCGACGGTCTCCGAGCGGCGTCGCACCGCGCGCGCGGCCATTTCCTTGAGGGACCGTACGTGACGAATCGTGAAGCGCTTGCTGACGCGGTCGACGACGATGCTCTGGTTCATGGTCACAGCTCCTGCGCGAACTTGCGCGACATGCGCGTGAAGACCCGGTCGCCCACGACGAGCAGCACGAGGCACGCCGCCAGGGCGATGCCGCCGCGTGCCATGAGGTCGGGCACGAGCGCCTCCTCGCGGAGCGTGACGTCGGCCGCGGGATACCAGAACGCGCGGTGAAAGAGCTCGACGGCGATCGTGAGGGGGTTGGCCATGTACAGGTGGGTGAGCCATGAGTCGGGCCCAAAGTGGTCGCGCACCAAGGACACCGAGTAGAGCACCGGCGAGAACCAGACGGCCACCATCGCGATGAGGTCGACGGTGTTCTCGATGTCGCGGAACGCGACGTTGACCGCGGCGAAGATGAGCCCGAGGCCCAGGGCGAGCGCGATCGTCACCAGGATGCCGAGGAGGGCGGCACCCACCGCGACAAGGTCCGGCCTCCATCCGGTCGCCAGCGCACCGATGACCAGGATCACGAGCTGTGGGAGGAAGTGCACCAGCGCCACGAGCACTGACGACACCGGGAACAGCTGCCGGGGCAGGAAGATCTTGCGCACCAGCGGCCCGTTCTGCACGATCGACCGCGTCGCGTTCGTCAGGATCTCGGTGAAGAGATTGATGATGACGATGCCCGAGAACAGGAAGATCGCGAAGGGGGGAAGCGCCCGGGAGAGGTTGAGGAACCCTCCCATGACGAAGTAGAACACCGCGAACTGCGCGCCCGGCTTGACGTAGCTCCACGCGAGTCCCAGCACCGAGGCCTGGTAGCGCACGCGCAACTCCTTGCGCACCAGGAGAGTGAGGAGATATCGATGCGCAAGGATGCTCGAGAGTCCGCGCGCGATTCCAGGCCGCTCCATCCCCTCGGGCAGGGGGCGGAGAGCCGCCTCAGTCATCCGCGTCCACGGCGTTCGCCGCGAACGTTTCCCGCCACTGCTCGGGAGACGTGAACTGGCCCAGCGCAGCCTGGTATTCGCGCTGCATCTGGCTCCACCGGGCGACTGCCTTGCGGTGCAGACGCAGGCTGCGACGCAGGTACGAGCGGAACCGCTTGGGATCGCGGATGTACATCGACGTGCCGGTGCCGTCGGCACTGGTAACCACCGCGGAGTCGAGGTGTGACAGGCGCCACCACTTCGCGGCGGCGGCCGCCACGCGCTCCTCGGGGATGTCCAGCGCCTCGGGACGCACGGGTCGCAGTTGGCGCAGCGCACCGGTCGCCGCGGACGCCGCGAACGCGAGCGGGTTCGAGGGACGATGCGGCAGGCGGCCCTTCGCGACCGGCCGGTGGCGACGCGTGATGGGGTACGCGGCGGGGTCCTTGGTCACCACGGCATCGGGGTGCTCGGCGCGCATGCGCCGCACCTCGCCGAGATTGGTGCCGATGGTCGCGTGGAGGTGACCGGGGCCCTCAAGGAGGTCCTCGAGGGCCTTGAGGCGCAGCTCCACCGCGGAGTACTGCAACGACAACAGGTGCTTGACGTCCGCGGCAAAGCTCATGCGCGGCAGTCCACCACCCTTGCGATACGGGGAGTGCAGCAGCGCCGCGAGCCAGCGGTTGCGCTGGTGGTAGTACGCCTGCCAGTCGATCGAGTCGTCCTTGTCGACCCACGGCACGTGCCACACCGCGGCGCCGGGCAGCGACACGGTAGGAATGCCCACCTCGCCTGCGCGCAGGCAGAACTCGGAGTCGTCCCACTTGATGAAGACCGGGAGCGACAGCCCCACCTCGCGCAGGGCCTCGACGGGGATGAGGCACATCCACCAGCCGTTGTAGTCGACGTCGATGCGTCGGTGGAGCCACGGGGTCGCGCGCAGGGGCCGGTGCCCGAAGTCGTGCTCGGTCTTGGTCCCCGGCATCTCCGCCCACCAGAAGGTGTACGGGTTGATGCGCTCACCCGCCGCGTGCAGCGCGGCCTTGTCGTGCATCGAGAACATGTGGCCGCCCACGATCGTGGGGCGCCGGCAGAAGTCGCCGAACATCACGGCACGGTAGATGCCCTCCGGCTCGTCCTGGACGTCGTCGTCGAGCAGCAGCACGTACTGCGAGTCGCCCGCCTCGAGGGTCTCGGCCATGCCACGCGAGAACCCGCCGGACCCGCCCAGATTGCCCTGACGGATCAGTTCGAGGCGCCCGCCCAGTCCGGCCTCCGCCTCCGCGAAGTCGGGCTGATCCGCCACGAGCTGGTTGCCCTGGTCGATCACGTAGACGCGGTCGATGACGTCCTTAAGGATCTCGTCGCCACCCAGCTGATGCAGCTGTGCGACGCAATAGTCGGGGCGGTTGAAGGTGGTGATCGCGATCGATGCGGTTCCGCGCTGTCGCGCGAACGACTCCGGGACGCTCCACTGTGCGGCAATGAGCTCGACGTCCCCTGCGGTGGCGTAGATGTCGAACCAGTACCAACCACCGTCACCGAAGGGTGACAGGGGGAGGTCGAAGGCCTGGTGGCCACCCTCGGAGGCCACGAGTTCGACGCGCTGGGTGCGACCGCGAGCGTTGGACTTGTAGATCACCAGGGTCGCCGGGCCCGACAGCTCGATGTCGAGACGCACGGCGTCGACGTCGGTCCAGCGGCGCCAGTAGGCGGCGGGGAACGCGTTGAAATAGGTCGCGAACGACACATGCGCACGCTCGTGAAGGAGCACCGACCGGCGCCCCGTCACCTTGACGTCGGAGTCCGCGAGCGAGATCACGGGCGCCTGGTCGAGAGTGACGACGGTCGTGGCCTTCGAGGACTCGGCCTCCTCCTCGCGCGGGGCGCGCGCATTCGAGAGGTCGAGGTAAAGCGGGAGCGTGTCTGGATCCGAGTCGGTCGGCAGCACCACCCTGCCCACCACGCGCATCGGCGTCACGGAGTTCTCCTCGACCGGGCTCGTGGGTGCGACCGCCGTCATCGCGAACCCTCGGCGCCGAACATGGGGGCGAGCTTGTTGTCGACCATCGAGAGCGCGGACCCGATCGCCATGTGCATGTCCAGGTACTGATACGTGCCGAGGCGACCGCCGAAGAAGACATCCTTTTCCCCGGTCATCAGGTCGCGATACGTCGCGAGCCGTTCACGGTCGGCGGCGGTGTTGACCGGGTAGTACGGCTCGTCGTCGCGCGTCGCGAACCGCGAGTATTCCTTGACGACCACCGTCTTGTCCTTGGGATAGTCGCGCTCGGGGTGGAGGTGACGGAACTCGAGAATGCGCGTGTAGGGGATGTCCGGATCCGCGTAGTTCATGACCGACGTGCCCTGGAAGTCGCCCACGGGGAGGACCTCCTGCTCGAAGTCGATGGTCCGCCACGACAGGTCGCCCTCGGAATAGTCGAAGTAGCGATCCACCGCGCCGGTGTAAATGACGGGCACCTGGCCCACCACGGCCGCCTTGCTGAACGGCTGCGAGGCGTCGAAGAAGTCGGTGTCGAGGCGCACCTCGATGTTCTTGTGGTCCGCCATGCGCGTGAGCCACGCCGCGTAGCCATCGACGGGCAGGCCCTCATAGGTGTCGTTGAAGTAGCGGTTGTCGTAGGTGTAGCGCACGGGAAGCCTGGAGATGACCGATGCCGGGAGGTCCTTGGGATCCGTCTGCCACTGCTTCTGGGTGTAGCCCTTGATGAAGGCCTCGTACAGCGGGCGGCCGATGAGGTTGACGCCCTGCTCGTCGAGGTTGGCGGGCTCCTTGCCGCCAAGCTCCGCCGCCTGCTCCTTGATCAGTGCGCGCGCGGCCTCTGGCCCGTATGCACTGCGGAAGAACTGGTTGATGGTGCCCAGGTTGATGGGCATCGGGAAGACCTCACCCTGGTGCGTCGTGTAGACGCGGTGCACGTAGTTGGTGAAGGCCGTGAAGCGGTTGACGTACTCCCACACGCGCTCGTTCGACGTGTGGAAGAGGTGTGTGCCGTACGTGTGCACCTCGATGCCCGTCTCCGGCTCCGGCTCCGAGTACGCGTTGCCGCCGATGTGAGGGCGGCGGTCGATCAGCATCACCTTCACCCCATACCGGGAGGCCAGCTGCTCCGCCACCGTCAGGCCGAAAAAGCCCGAGCCCACCACCACGACATCCGCCATGTGCCTGTCTCCCAAGGTCTGGTCGAGCGCACACGGACGTGCGCACAGATACGCGTCAGGGTACCTGCGCCTCGAAACGACGCGCAAAACGACCCGCAGTGGTCACGAGAGGCCGCGCGCCGGTCGCCACCTAGAATTGTCCTCGGTCCCCGCCCCCGCCTGCACTGGAGTACCCATGATCTCCGAGCCCGTCTCGCTTCCTCCGCTCTCGCTGTCGCGCGCCGACGCACGAGACGCCGAGCTGGAGCGCGTGCACGGGGACACACATCGCCGCTGGTGGTGGGGCCTCGCGGTGGTGTCGATCGTCTCGGCGGTCGTGGTGCGCGTGGTCGTGTCGCGCTCCGCGGTCGCACCCCGCACCCCGTGGGACGAGAACGGCCTGTTGCAGATGGCTCGAGTCATCGCCGGCCAGAACGATGTGCCACCGATGTCGGGTGCCGGCTACTTCCCCGGGTTCTCCTTCTTCATCGCCCCCGTGTGGTGGTTCACCGATCACGCACCAACCGTCTACACCGCCTCACTGTGGATCGCGATCGCGTTCGGACTCGGCGCCTATGTGCCGCTCACGCTGCTGGCACGAAGGATGGGAGTGTCGACACCCCAGGCGATTGTCGCCGCTGGCGTGGTGATGCTGCTTCCGGCGCTCACCGCGAACGCCGACTACGTGCTGAGCGAGTCCGCGCTCATGTTCTGGGTCGCGTGGGCCGCCGTCGCCGTCTTCGCGGTGTGGGACAAGCCGGGCTGGGGCCGCATGGTGCTCACGGTCGCGGCGGTCCTGATGGCCTTCCTCACACATGCGCGAGCCCTACTGCTCGTGATCGTGCTAGTGATCTGGCTCCTCGGCTTCCTCCGTCGCAGTGCGCGACATGCACTCCTCGGACTCGCGCTGCTCCTTCCCGGCGCGTTGGCGGTCCAGACGATCGCCAAGACTCTCACCGACGCCGTCCTGATCGGGGAGTTCCGTCAGAACGAGCTCGTGCTGAACACACTTGCCTCGACGAACCCGTCGCTCCTGCTCCAGGTCACCCTCACACAGACATGGGCGCAGCTCGTCGGGTCACTGGGCCTGATCGCTGTCGGTGGCGTCGTGCTGACCGCGTGGACGTTTCGGGACCTTGCGCGCTGGCGCACCCTCGGCCCATCCGCCTACGTGTTTGGCGCGGGGCTCGCGGCCGCCCTGCTGTCCTTCGCGGCATGGTCGGGTCCGGCCGCCCACTTCCGCGGCACGTGGCCGCGCTTCGACTCCTGGGTCTACACGCGCTACATCGACCCCTTCGTGGCGCTCGTCGTGCTCGTGGCGGTCACCGCTCTCATCCGGAAGCTCAGCGGGAGGGTGATCGCCATTGCGATCGCGGCCTCGACCGCCGTCGTGCTCGCGACGGTCTACTGGGCCGCGCGCCCCATCGCCACCTGGGGCAGCATGGACGGACCCGTCAACGCCTCGGGCGTGCTGGCATTCACACGTTTTCTGCCCCGCGAGCCCTTCCCTCTGCCGCATATCCCCACACTCACGAACGGCGGCCGGTTCTGGGTGATCGCCTCGATTGTCGTCCTCGCTTCACTGGTCGTCATGCTCGTGCTGCGGGGGCGACCGCGGGCGCTCGCTGCCGCACTCGTGATCGGCATGTCGGCGCACTCGCTGGCCGCCAATCCCGACCAGGCGCGCGAGACGCCCGACAATCTGCAGTACGGGGTTGAACGGGCGGAGTCGGTCGCGGGCAATGAGGTGGCCATCGACTTCGCTCTCGGATGCGACTCGGTCTCCGGCTTCCAACGCGCGCAGGCGCTCAACTGGATCGGCTTCTGGTTCTCTCCGCGTGACGTCAATGCGGTCGACCCCGCGACCGACGATTTCACCGCAGAGGTCGTCGTGGCGTGCATGGGGTGGGACGACGAGGCGGAGCAGCGTGACGCACGACTCCTCGAAGGCTCCGAGAACTACGGCTACGGCGTGTGGATCCTGCCGGGCGAGATCCAGGACGCCCTGGCCGCGGAGGGAGCGTTCCGCGACTAGGCGCCGCGGGCCGACCGGCTAAGCGCGGGGCGTTGCCGCCGTTGTGCGGACCGTCGGCCCGTACTGCTGCTCCTTGAGACGCTCGAGCGCCTGCTCCTGGAGGATCCTGTTGGTCTTCGACAGGTCTGACAGCACGCCCAGTGCGATCGAGAGCAGTGCCCCGATCAGCAACAGCGTTCCCAGCATGAGCGACTGGAAGTGGTTGCCCTGATCGCCCGCGGCGAGCAGCACCGCGTAGCGGGCGAACGGGAAAAGCCCGATCAATCCGAACACCGTGGCAAGCGTCGCGAAGATGGTCCACGGCTTGAACATGATGTAGGAGCGCAGGATGGCCTGGCCGGACTTGAGCATGTGCTCAAACATGTTGCTGAAGAGTCGCGACTCGCGCGTCTTGGGGTTGGTGTCGATCGCGACGGAGGAAATCGCGAGACGCTTGTTGCCCGCCTGAATGATGGTCTCCATGCAGTAGCTGAACTGGGTGACCACGTTGAGCGCGTAGAGCGAGGAACGCGAGTAGGCGCGAAAGCCCGAGGCCGCATCGGGGAGGTCGGTGCCCGCAGCCTTGTTGACCACCCACGAGCCGAACCTCTGCATGACCTTCTTGAAGCCCGAGAAGTGCTCGATCGTGTGGGTCTGTCGGTCGCCGATGACGATGTCCGCTTCGCCGGCCAGCACGGGTGCGACCAGGTCGCCGATGCGTTCCTGGGGATACTGGTTGTCGCCATCGGTGTTGACCACGATGTCGGCTCCGTGCGACAACGCGTAGTCGACGCCATCGCGGAACGACTGCGCGAGACCCATCGGACGTGGGTGGCGCAGCACGTGCGCACCAAACTCACGGGCGATCTCACCGGTGCGGTCCGTCGAGCCGTCGTCGATGACCAGCAGCTCGATCTCATCGATGCCGGGAATCTCCTTCGGGATGCCCGCGAGGACGATCGGAAGGGTCGCTTCCTCGTTGAGACACGGAACCTGAACGATGAGTTTCACGGAGAAAGCGTAACGTAGCGGGGCTCGTGTGCGTCTTACGACGACGATTGCTGGTCGAAGCGGTAGAGGAACGATGCCATGGCGTCGCGGGTGACGGGGTTCAGGGGCCGGTACTCGCGGCCCCGAGAGGTCTCCCAGCCGGTGGACAGGCCTGACTCGTACATCCACGAGATCTCGGCATAGAACTCCGAGTTCGTGGGCGTCACGTCGACGAAGTAGCTGGTGGCGGGCGGCACATAGCCCTCGGGAGCGGCGAACCGGTAGAGGAACGCGGCCATCGCGTCGCGACCGATCGAGCGCAGCGGCCTGTACTCGGGGCCCGCCGGCGTCTCCCAGCCCTGTGCAAGCCCGTTCGCGGCGAGCCACTCGATCGGGACGTAGAACTCGGACGAGTCCGCGGTGACGTCGATGAAGGTGGGCGTCGCGGGCGTGGCGTGGGTCGCGCCCGCGTACCTGTAGAGGAACGCCGCCATCGCGTCGCGACCCACCTTCTGGAGCGGACGATATTCGGCGCCGAGCGCCCCCTCCCAGCCGAGCGAGATACCCTCGCGCGCCATCCAGAAGATCGCCTCCGCGTGCTCGCTGTAGTCGTATGAGGCCGTCCGCGCCGACACGTCCGCGAACGGATGACCCGTGACGACCTCGCCCCCGACGAGCGCGACCCTCACCTTCTGGAATTCGACCACCTGAATCCCGGCCTCGGACACCGAATCGGTGATGGGCCATCCCCATGCGCCCGACGGCCCGCCCGCGGCGTCATAGGCGGTCGAGATCGCCCATCCATTGCCGCGGTACGTGACGATTCCGGACGACGTCCGGTACATGGTGCCCTTCGCGAAACGCTGGACGATCCCGCCTCCGTTGGCGGACACCGACGTTGCCGGCGCGAGCGCCTCGCCGACCACAGAGAGGCCGCCGTAGGACTCATACGCGGACGTCAGGTTCGCGTGGACGGGATATCCCGTCGTGGGGCCGAACCAGTCCGAGTAGTAGAGGAAGAAGTTGCGGTTGCCGTACGAGCTACACGAGTTGCCCGTGCCATACCCCGCGTTGAGAGCAGCACCGTTGGGGCGGTACGGCGTGTAGATATACAGGCCTGCGGTGGCCTGGTTGCGGATGGTCACGCTCGAGCTTCCGCAAGCCGTGTTGGGGTGGTACTGGATCGAGTTGGCGCGCCCCGCACGGTAGTTATACCCAGACGGATTCGCCTGGTAACGCTTGAACTGCAGCGAGGCGTTGTACACCTGATTTGAGAACCCGTAGTAGAGGGAGTCGCAGGGGGCGGTGTCCGGGCAGCCATAGCCCATGGCGCTGCGGTATCTGAAGGAGCTGGGGTAGGTATTCGTGACGAGCCCCTGCTCCTTCTGCAGCGTCACCAACAGCACCTTCTGGCTGACCCCGCACGCGCGCGCCACGATGTCGATCACCTGCGCGGCGGTCACGTTGGTCCGCGCGGAGATCGCCTTGCACAGCACGGCTCCTGAGGAGGTCTTCACCTCCGCCCTTGCAGCGAAGCTCGTGCGATAGTCCTTCAAGCACGTGATGTCGTCGGGATCCGAGTCCCGCCAGGGCTCGCACGTCGGCACCTTCCCATTGAGGAAGGTCTGGATCTCGGCAGCCGTCATCGCGCTCGAGTCGTAGAACAGCGCGTCCGTGATGATCATGCCGGGGTCGAAGTCGTTGGCGTCAACGGCCGCGGTGGCGGAAGCCGCGGGCACCGCGACACCCACGGCAGCCAGGCACAGGCCGGTCAGGCCCGTGAGGACGCGGCGCAGGCTCACGGCAGGCTCACCTTCTGCGACTCGGACACACCCTCGTAACCGGGCGCCTCGTAGCGGATGCTAAACGTCCACTCGCCGGCGGAGAGGTCGGCCACGCGCACGCGCAGGCCCTCCGCGCAGGCTGACGAACTCGCGGAGCGATTCGCGGACCCGGTGACCGTGACGCGGTCGCCACCCTTGGTCATCACCATGACGCACCGGGCATCGTCGACCACGACGCCCTGGACGAGGGCGGCCGCGTCAAACCAGGTGCCGTCGCTTCCCCAACTCGTGAGATGCACGTCGACGCGGGCCACGTTCGACCCACCCGTGGGGGTGGGCGCGACCACGGGATCGTCGGTGCCCACGCCATCTCCGGGATCATTCGAGGGCACGTCGGCGGTCGCGGTGGGCTCCGGCGTGGCGGACGGCTGCGGCGTCGCGGTCACGGCAACGGAGGGGGTGGTGCTCGGTCCCTCGACGGTGACCGAGGCGCTCGGCGACGGCTCGACCGTGGCCGGCGTGCACGCCGCCAGGAGCATGGCGGCGACGGCCGCAAGCGCCCCACCCAGAAGGGGGCGGCGGTGGGTCGGCGTCATGGTGTCTCCTCGGGATGCGTGCCGGACCGGCGGCACCCATGCTAAACATCCCGCGGGCCCTCCCCTGAGCCATCGGACGCGTGTCGG
Organism: Demequina sediminis; assembly: GCF_039545075.1. Lineage (NCBI taxonomy): Bacteria > Bacillati > Actinomycetota > Actinomycetes > Micrococcales > Demequinaceae > Demequina > Demequina sediminis. The sequence goes on from NZ_BAABRR010000003.1 coordinate 221,360, forward strand.
GGAACCCGGCCGCGGCATCGTTCCCGCGCGCGGGCTACCCTGTGGGCGTGAATCCACCCGCCGGCACGGTCGTCATCGCGATCGTCACCTTCAACCGATCCGCGCTCCTCGACGACCTCCTGCGCAGCGCGGCGGCCATGACCACGCCCGCCGACCGCATCGTGATCGTGGACAACGCGAGCACCGACGACACGCAGGACGTGATCGCGCAGTGGACGCCTCGCTTTCCCGACGGCGTGGTGGTCAACAGGAGGCTCGAGACCAACACGGGCGGCGCGGGCGGCTTCAGCGAAGGCACCCGTGTCGCGCTCGAGTTGGGCGCCGACTGGGTATGGCTCATGGACGACGACGTTGAGATCCTGCCGGACGCCCTCGAGCTCTTTGCCCCGTGGATGGCTCGCTTCCAGGTCATTCACGGTCGTCGCTACGACGTCGACGGCACTCCCTTCTATTGGCAGGCGAAGTTCAACGAGTTCCTGGGCGTGCCCCTGCCGTACTCGGTGAAGACCTTCAACACCGAGGGCTACGCGGTCACCAACTCGGGCACGTTCGAGGGCATGCTCATCCACGCCGACGTGGTCGAGCGGATCGGCCTGCCCGACCCCCGCTTCTTCATCTCGTGGGACGACGCCGTGTACGCGTGGCTCGCCTCCCTCGAGACCGAGGTGGTCTACGTCGACGAGTTCGTGTTGCAGAAGAAGCGCGAGCAGCGCCAGGTCAACCTGGGGGTGCGCCACCTCAACGACTCGAGCCCGCTCGCGAAGTACCACGTGATGCGCAACCGCGCGTATGTGGGCCGCTACTTCGCGGAACACGGGCGCCTCAACCGGGTCGGTTTCGGTCTCGGCACGGGCCTCACCTACGCGAAGGAGGTCGTGCGGCTCGTGGTGGTCGAGCACGGCCTCAAGGGCCTGGGCGAGCTCACCCGTGGGTGGCGCGACGGGCGCAAGATCTGGGCGGACCGGTCCTGGGAGCCGATGCCCGCGCTGGCTCCGCGCACCCCCTCCGAGTAGGCGGGCCGGCCTACCGCTTCCTACCCTGTGCGGCCCTGCCACCGCGCGAGCGCGGCGAGCAGGGCATCGTTCTCCCGCGGTGAGCCGACCGTGACCCGCACGCCCTCGCCCGCGAACGGGCGCACCAGAATGGAGGGCTGCTGCCCGCCCAGGTGAGCGACCAGCGCGCCCGTGTCCTCGCCCACCGCGAGCCACACGAAGTTGCCCTGCGAGTCGGGAATGCTCCACCCGTCCGCGCGCAGCGCGGCGAGCACGCGCTCGCGCTCGGCGACCACGGTGTGCGCCCGCTCCACGAGCTCGTCGCCGGCCTCGAGCGAGGCGATCGCGGCCGACTGCGCCGGCCCGGACACCGAGAACGGCGTCACGCACGCACGCACGGGAGCGATCAGGGCCTCGGGACCCACCGCGTAGCCCACGCGCAGGCTCGCGAGGCCGTACGCCTTCGAGAACGTGCGCAGCAGCACCAGGTTGGGGTGGCGGTCGAGCGCCGCGGGTCCATCGACCACGTCCGGGTCGGTGACGTACTCAAGGTAGGCCTCGTCGAGGATGACCAGCACGCGCGTGGGGACCGCGGCCATGAACGCCTCGAACTCCGCCGTGGTCAGCGCGGGCCCGGTGGGGTTGTTGGGCGAGCACAGCATCGCGACGCGCGTGCGGTCCGTGACCGCGGCGGCCATCGCCTCGACATCGTGACGCGCATCCGCCGTCAGCGGCACCGTCACGGGAGTCGCGCCCGCGATCCGCGTGAGGATCGGATAGGCCTCGAAGCTGCGCCACGCGAACAGGACCTCGTCGCCCTCGCCCGCGTAGGCCTGCAGCAGGTGTGCGAGCACCGCGACGGATCCCGCGCCCGCGACCACGTGCGCGGGCTCGCGCCCTATGTGCGCGGCGATGCGCGCCGTGAGTTCCGAGGCCGCCATGTCCGGATAGCGGTGGATCAGTCCGCCCGCGTCCGCGAGCGCGGCGGTCACCGAGGGCAAGGGACCGTCGGGGCTCTCATTCGAGGACAGTTTGATGGGCGGCACCGCCGCGTCGCCCCGCGCGCCGGGCACGTACGCCGGCAGGGCGGCGATCGCGGGCAGCGGAGTGGGCAGGGAGGGCCCTGGCAGGGACGATGCTGGAGGGGTCTGGCCCGACGGCTCGCTTGGCATGGGCACCAGCATGGCACCCCGTGGAACAATGACGGCCATGCGCTTCGTCATCGTCTCCGCCATCACCGCCGTCGCGGTCTGGATCGTCACGCTGCTCCCGCTCGACGTGGTGGTCGACGGCGGCGAGACCGACACGTGGACCAGGATCGGGGTGTTCCTGCTCATCGGCGCGGTCATCACCGCCGCCAACTTCCTGGTCAAGCCGGTGATCGACCTCCTCGCGCTGCCCTTCAAGATCCTCACGCTGGGCCTGTTCTCGCTGGTCGTGAGCTGGTTCATGCTGTGGCTGAGCGCCTGGCTCACCACGCTCGTGCCCTGGGCGGAGCTCACGATTGGCGGCTTCTGGATCACGCTCCTCGCGGCGCTCATCATCAGCATCATCACCGCGATCCTGTCCGCCGTGGTGCCGGGCGCGCGCCGCGACTAGCGCCGCCCGAGCCTCCGTGTCCCTCCCCTACTTGGGGACCGTCAGCGGGCGGTAGGTGGTCACTTGCGTGGGCCCTCCCTCGAGGAATCCGCTCGCGCCGCCCACCCATGCGCGCGTCGAGGCGCTCAGCCCTCGGTCCACCGTGCGCGCCGTTGCCGCGTAGCCCGGGAGCCCGTGAGACTGTGCGAGGGTCCGCGAGCCGTCGGGGCGTCCGGGTCCCTGGGCGCGCCTGCGGTCCTGCGAGACGGTGACGCGGTGGGGCACGTCCGGGTTCGCGCGCGCATCGAGGCCGGGGACCGGATCGCGCGTGTTCTCGAGGTGAAGGGCCTCGACCGTGCGCGGCAGCGTGAGGCGCCCCGTGGGCGCACCCGCGGTCACCACGTGGGTGATCGCGTACCGGTCCGCGAGCGCGGTCGCGGCCACCACCGCGATCATGCCGCCCTGGCTGTGCCCGGCGATGAGGACGGGCTCGTCCGGCGCGATCCCGTGAGAGTGCATCGCGCTCGCCACGGAGCGCGCCGCGTCGGAGGCGTCGCCCGTGATGGAGGCGAGGTTGGCCTGGAGGTCGGCGGGGTTCGGATCCGTGACGCCCCAGTCCTGCGTGCCCGGAACGTAGACCAGGTGGCGCCGACCCTGCGCGGTCTCGACGGTCTCGATCGCGACCGTGCCGCCGCCCTGCGCATTAAGCCACGACAGCCGCGCGATGAGATCCGCGACGCCCTCGGGAGACTCGCCCTCCCACCGCCCGGTGATGCGTGCCACCGCGAAGCGCTCCTCGGTCGCCTCGGCCTCCGCCAGGGCCGCCGCGAGGGTGCGCGCGACGGCGTCGAAGCGCTCACCCACGGCCCGCGTGGCGGCCTCTGCGGAGTCGCGATTGACCCATGCGGACACCGGCGGGGTCCCTTGTCCGGTCACCAGGTCGAGCGGATTGCGCCCCATCACGATCATGCCCAACCCCGCCGGACCGACTGCCTGGGCAACTCCGTTCGCCACGCGGTGGGCCCACGTAACGGTACCGACGTAGTCCGCCGCCGCCTCTCCCACTCGCGTGGTCCACGCAAGACCGTCGCGCGCGGTGCACTCGGCGGTGAGGTAGGCCGCGGCGGCGACGCGCAGCGCGGTCGACAGCTGCCGCAGGCGGTCCGCCTCGGTCGCGGTGCCAGCGGCGTCGCGTGCGAGGTCACCCGCGAGGGGTGCGGTCTCGGACTGCCATGCCGCCACGTGAGCGGCGACCGCGAGCGCCCGCGCCGCCTGGTCCACCTCCGCGGCGGCGGCTGACAGCACTCCCGTGGCGCGATCGAGGTCCTCGAGCACCGCGGTCGTGCCGCCCCGGCCGCCGTGCGACCAGGCGTAGTCCTCGGTCACCGGGGAGGCCAGCCTTCCCCGCCGGGCACCCGCGCGGGAGTCGCCCTCGCGAGATGGGCGAGCGACTCCGCCTCCCGCTCGAGCGTCGCGACGCGCGCGGCGCACTCCGCCAGGCCAGCGCGGTAGCCCTCGGCAGCAAGCCCGGTCCAGTCCGCGCGACGCGCCGCCGTGAGCCGAGCCTGCGCGACACGCAGGGACTCGCTCGCCTGCTCGATCAGCGCCGTGACGTGCTCCATGCGTCGACGCTAGGCGCGGGGCCGCGACGCGCGAGGGCGAGGGGCGGCGCCTGGGGAGGGCGGGCATCGTCCCGCGGCCTGGGGATAACGGCCGTGGAAGAATGTGCGCGTGAACTGGACGACACTCGCCTCCCTCGAGCCCGCGATCGCGCTCGGCCCCCTCGACGGCCGCTACCGAGGCGCCGTGGCGCCGCTGGTCGACCACCTGTCCGAGCCCGCGCTCAACCGCATGCGCCTGCACGTCGAGGTCGAGTGGTTCATCCACCTGTGCGAGACCGGTGCCGTGCCGGGTGTGCGCCCGCTCACCGCCGACGAGACCGCGCTGTTGCGTGGCATCCCCGCGGGATTCGACGCGGCGGGCATCGCCGAGCACGCCGAGATCGAGAAGGTCACGGTCCACGACGTCAAGGCGGTCGAGTACTACATCAAGCGCCGCATCGAGGGGACCTCCCTCGAGCCGCTGAGCGAGCTCGTGCACTTCGCGTGCACCTCGGAGGACATCAACAACCTCTCCTACGCACTCATGGTCAAGGGAGCGGTCGAGGACGTGTGGCTGCCCGCGGCCCGGTCGCTCGTGGCGGACGTAGCGGACCTCGCGCGCGCCGCGAAGGCCATCCCGATGCTCTCGCGCACGCACGGCCAGACCGCGACCCCCACGACGCTGGGCAAGGAGTTCGCGGTGCTCGCTCACCGCCTGGGCCGTCAGGTGCGCCGCGTCGAGGCGCAGGAGTACCTGGGCAAGATCAACGGCGCGACCGGCACGTTCGGCGCGCACACCGCGGCCGTGCCCGGCACCGACTGGATCGAGGTGTCGCGCACCTTCGTCGAGGGCCTGGGCCTCACGTGGAACCCGCTGACGACCCAGATCGAGAGCCACGACTGGCAGGCGGAGCTCTACGCCGACGTCGCGCGGTTCGGACGCATCCTGCACAACCTCGCGACCGACGTGTGGACGTACGTGTCGCTGGGCTACTTCGCGCAGGCCGCGGCCAAGGGCTCGATCGGGTCGAGCGCGATGCCTCACAAGATCAACCCCATCCGCTTCGAGAATGCGGAGGCGAACCTCGAGATCTCGGCGGCGCTGTTCGACACGCTCGGCGCGACCCTGGTGACGTCGCGACTCCAGCGCGACCTCACGGACTCGAGCTCGCAGCGCAACATCGGGCTCGCGTTCGGTCACTCGCTGCTCGCGATCGACAACGTGCGCCGCGGGCTCACGACCCTGTCCGTCAACGAGGCCGCGCTCGCGGCCGACCTCGACGCGTCGTGGGAGGTCCTCGCGGAGCCGATCCAGTCCGCGATGCGCGCCGCGGCGATCGCCGGCGTGCCCGGGATGGAGAACCCCTACGAGCGGCTCAAGGAGCTCACGCGCGGGCAGTCCATTGATGCCGCGGCCATTCAGTCCTTTGTGGACGGGTTGCCGCTGCCGTCTGAGACGGCGGCGCGGCTGAGCGCCCTCACGCCGGGCGGCTACGTGGGGCTCGCGGAGGAGCTGGTGGACCGCTTCCTGGGCTGAGTCGCCCCGGTCACCTTCACCACCGAGCACTCTCGCGGCTCCGCCACCGAACACTTTCGCGGCTCCGCCACCGAACACTTTCGCGGCTCCGCCACACAGCAGCGCTCTCTTCGCACCCAATCGGGGGCCTCAGCCCCCGACACGCCGGCGACACGCCGAGCCGCGTGTGGCGGAGCCGCGAATCCGTGTGGCGGAGCCGCGAGCACGGAGCCGCGACTACAGCGGGTCGACGCGGACCGGATCGCCCACGCGCAGCTCTCCCGGCGCCACCACATGCGCGTACACGGCGATGCACGCATCGCGGCGCTCGCCGAGCGGCTTGAGCCAGCGCGCGGTCTCCTCGACGCCATCCTGAGCAAGGTCGATCACGCGGCAGCGCTCGTTGCGCGCGGTGACCCGCAGTCGTACGCCACCCACGTCGTCCACCGCACCCAGCACCACCTCGCTCCCGATCCAGCCCTCCTCGACGAAGGGCTCCTCGGTCTCGACCACGACGTTGACGCGCAGGCGCCGGGGGTCCGCGTCGACGCCCAGCTCCGCGCGGCACCAGTCGAGCGTCGCGGTGCCCACGAGCGACACGGGGCTCGCGTCGTAGAACGAGTGCTCGCTGTCGCGCTCAGCGAGCACGCGCATCGGCTCTCCCATCGCCGCGCTGAGGTCGGCGTCCAACGCCGCGTCGCCCACGCGCCAGGCGAGGCCGTCGCGCGAGACCACCACGGCATCGTCCACCGTGCTCGCCGCGTACCCGAAGACCTCGTCGTGGCGGCGGAAGCGGCGCGTGCGCTTGCCGGCCGCGAGCCAGCCCTCCGCGTCGACCACCCCGAACGCGCGGTCGCCCGTGAGGCCGCGCGCGTCGACGGCGGCGCGGTCGAGCGGCTCACCGCCCATGGCCTTCACGGGATAGCGGCGGAGGGAGACGATGCGCATGACGCCAGGGTAGGGGCGGGAACCGGGGGCGCGGGAAGGGTCGTTAGAGTGGCGTGACCATGGAGACCGCCGCCGCACTGCCCACGCGACCGCGGATGCGCGCCGAACTCTGGATCCTCCTGGGGATGTCGCTGGGTCAGAGCGCGGTGTACTCCGCGGTGCGACTCGTGGAGCGCTACCTCCAGCCCACACCGATCGGCGGACAGACCACCACGCTCAACCCCAGCCAGTCCCAGGTCGACGTGATCGACCTGATCATCCAGATCCTGAGGATCGGCTTCTCGCTCATGCCGGTGGTGCTCGCGCTGTACCTGCTGAGCCAGCACGGCGCGTCGTGGCGCGCGCGGCTGGGGCTCGTGGGGCCCGCGCGCGCGTGGTGGAACGATGCCGGGTGGGGCGTCGCGCTCGCCGCGATGATTGGGCTACCGGGTCTCGCGTTGTACGCCGTGTCGCGCGCCCTGGGTCAGACCGTGCGCATCGACACCTCGGGGCTTCCCGAGATGTGGTGGGCCGCCACGATCCTGCTGCTGTCCGCCGCGGCGGCGGGGGTGCTTGAGGAGTTCGTGGTCGTGGGCTTCGTGGTGACGCGACTGCGCGACCTGGGCCGCTCGCCGTGGACGGCGATCATCATCGCGGCGCTCATCCGTGGCGCCTATCACCTCTACCAGGGCTGGCCGATGGCGCTCGGGAACGTGGTGATGGGACTGGTGTTCGGCTGGGTGTTCGTGAGGCGCGGGCGGCTAGCGCCGCTGGTGCTCGCGCACTGGACCCTCGACGCGGTCGCCTTCATCGGGCCCGAGGTGGTGCCGGCCGAGTGGCTCGACGCGCTGGGTGTCGCGTGACCGGCGCTCGTCCGCTGGGGCCGCACGCCCGCCTCGCCCGTAGACTCTCCGCATGGCCGCCGACGCACCCGTGACGCGCGACGGCGCGCCCCCCGTGCGGATCGTCGATGAGCCCGAGACCAGGGTGCGTCGCTTCACCGACGTCATCGCGCTGCTCGCAACGGGCCTGGGAATCGTGCTGGTGCTGCTCATCGCGGAGTTCGCGCTCGGCACCACCGAGGGCCTGACGCAGGACATCGCCTCGATCTCGCCGCTGCTGCAGCGACTACTCGTGGCGCCGGTCAACATCTTCACGGGGATCCTGTCCGTGGTGATCCCGACGATCATGATCATCGACCTGCTGGTGCGCCGCGAGCCGCGCCGCATCATCGAGGCGCTCGGTGCCGCGATGATCGCGGTGATCCTCACGCTGATCGTCGCGCTGGTGCTGCTCGAGTGGGGCACGCCCGAGCTCCAGGACAGCCTCACGCCGCGCGGGTGGGAGACGCTGCAGCTGCCCGCGTACGTCGCGGCCATCGCCGCTCTGCTCACCGCCGCGGGTCGGCGGTCGACGCGCCGCTCGCTCTCGGTGTCCTGGAACGTCCTGTGGTTCGCCTTGGCGATCGCGGTCATCTTTGGCGTGGTCACGATCCCCGCGGCGTTGCTCACCGTCCTGCTGGGACGGATCGCGGGGCTCTCGCTGCGCTACTGGGTGGGGTCCACCGCCGACCGCGCGTATGGCGAGGCGCTGGTCGAGGGCCTGCGCCGCGCGGGCTTCGAGCCGCGCACGCTGGTGCGCGCGGACATGAGCCACCTGACCACGCAGCCCGAGCTCGACGCGGTCACCGCGGCGCTCGCGCGCACCCGCGAGGGCCGCGTGTACGCGCTCACCACCGTGCAGCAGCACCACCTGTTGGTGGTCGCTCTCGACGGCGACCAGCAGGCGGCAGGATTCGCCTCGAGGCTGTGGACCTCGCTGCGGCTGCGCGGGATCGACACGCGCGCCGACGTCTCGCTGCGCCAGAGTGCGGAGGCGACGGCGCTCGTGTCGCACGCGGCGCGGGTCGCCGGGGTGCGCACCAGCCGGGTGCTCGGGATGGGTCAGATCCGCGACACGATGCTGCTGGTCTATCAACGCCCTCCCGCCGCGCGACCCTTCGCCGATGTCCCGGACGACGAGGTCGGCGACGACCTCTTGGACGCGGTGTGGGCCGAGGTCGGCCGCGCGCACCGCGCGGGAATCTCGCACCGTCGCCTCGACGCGGACACCGTCCTCGTGGGCGTGGACTCTCCGCTCGACGAGCCGACGATCTGGCTGACCTCGTGGGAGATGGGCGAGGTGGCCACGAGCGTGCTCGCGCAGCGGATCGACGTCGCCCAGGTGCTCGCGCTCACCGCCGCGAAGGTGGGCCCCGAGCGCGCCGTCGAGTCCGCGTTCCGCAGCCTGGGCCCCTCCCAGGTGGAGCAGGCCGCCCCACTCCTCCAGGGCATCGTCCTCCCGGCCGGAACCCGCGCCGCACTCAAGGCGAGCGAGCACCCCAAGGTGCTCGAGGCGGTGCGCGAGCAGATCCTCGAGCGGTCGCCGGACGCCGAGGTCTCGAGCGAGAACATCACGCGCTTCGGGTGGCGCACCATCGCGACGCTGGGCCTGGGCATCTTCGCGGTCGGGTTTGTGGCCGTGAAGTTCAACACGCAGCAATTCCTCGAGGCGGTCCAGCAGGCGAATCCGTGGTGGCTGCTCGTGGGATTCGGTTGGGCGCTGCTTACGTTCGTGGGCGCGGCGCTCGCGCTGGCGGCGTTCAGCCCGGTTCGCATCCCGTTCTCGCGCGTGCTGCTCACGCAGGTGGCGGCCGCGTACATCTCGGTCGCGGTGCCCGCCGGCGTGGGTCCCGCGGCGCTCAACCTGCGCCTGCTCACCAAGCGCAAGGTGCAGACGCCGCTCGCGGTCGCGACCGTCGCCCTGGTGCAGGTGAGTTCCGTGGTCGTGACCATCGTGGGACTCGTGGTGCTCACGCTCGGCTCGGGCTCGCAGGGAGTGCTCGCGGCGCTGCCGAGCACGTCCGTGCTGATCGGTCTCGCGGTGGTGGCTCTGGTCGCGGCCGCCGCGCTGTCCGTGCCGCGCCTACGCGCGTGGGCGAAGCGGCGCATCATGCCCACGATCCGCCAGACCTGGCCGCGCCTCACCCAGGTGATCGGGCAGCCGTGGCGCCTCGCGCTGGGGCTGGGCGGCAACCTGCTGCTGACGATCGGATTCGTGGGAGCCTTCCACGCGTCGCTGTCGGCCTTCGGGCGCGAACTGCCGCTGATCGACCTCGCGGTGCTGTTCTTCGTGGGCAACGCGGTGGGTGCCGCCGTGCCGACTCCGGGTGGTTTGGGCGCCGTGGAGCTCGCGCTCACGACCGGCCTCACGGGTGCCGGGCTGCCCTATGCGCTCGCGCTGTCCGTCGTGCTCGTGTACCGCCTGCTGACGTACTGGCTGCGGATTCCGCTGGGCTACGTGGCTATGAAGTACCTGGAGCGGACCGGGGAGTTGTAGGCAACTGCCCCCGCCAACCCACCTACCCGATCCGCCGCCCCCCCAGCACCGCGAGCAACCCGGGCACCGCGGAGGCGACCATGAGCACGTTGCCCAGCCCGGCATCGTCCCCCCGCAGAACCGCGCCCGCGATGAGCAAGCCGGCGAACAGGACCGCGGCCACCAGCCGCCTGCCCGTCCGATCCACGCGCGCGATCGCCGCCTCGACGCGTGGCGACGTCACCGCGAGACTGCCGTCCTCGACGCGATCGAGCACTCCGTCGAGCCGCTTGGGCAGGCGCCACGCGATCTGGGCGACCTCGACCGCCTCGCGCGCGACGTCGCCCATGAGATTGCCGCCCTCGCTGCGCAACAGCTTCTGCGCGTAGGGCTCGACCGAATCCCACAGGTTGTACGCCGGGTCCAGCGCGCTGCACACGCCCGAGGTCAGCGACACCGCACGCATGATGAGCAGGAAGTTCTCGGGGAGCTGGAACGGCAGCGTCAGCATCACGTCGCTGAACTCGAGCGCGAAGTCGCGGAACTCGCGCGGGTCGACCTCGCGCAGCTCCGCGAAACCCATCCCGCCAAAGCGCGCGAAGACCTGGGTCATCACCCGCTCAAGCTCGACCGTGTCCGCCGAGGGCAGGAGAACGCCCGCCTCGCGCATCGCGCCCACCATGCCGCGACCGTCCCGCGTCGCCGCCGCGATCACCAGCGAACGCAAAGTGCCGCGCAGCTGGGAGGGGACCTCTCCCATCATCCCGAAGTCGATGAAGGTGAGGGTCCAGTCCGGGGCGCCGATGCCGGCCTCGCCCGGGGTGACAAAGAGGTTGCCCGGGTGGGGGTCAGCATGGAAGAAGCCGTGGAGGAAGAGCTGATCGAACATGACCGCGGCGAAGGCGTTCGCGACGTCGGCGGGGTCGATGCCGGCCTCGCGAAGGCCCGCGTGATCCGTGATCTTGATCGCGGTGACGTCCTCAAGCGTGAGCACCTGCCGCGTGGTGCGCTCCCACACCACGGCGGGGACTCGCACGCGCGGCTCGTCGGCGAAGTTGGCCGCGAAGCGCTCGGAGTTGACCCCCTCGTGGAGATAGTCGATCTCCTCGAGGCTGGTCTGCGCGAACTCCTCGACCAGGGCGGGCATGTCGACGCGGCGATTGACGAGCCGCACGCGGCTCAGCCACCCGCCCACCTTCCGCAGCGCGGCGAGGTCGACGTCCACGATGTCGCGGATCCCCGGGCGCTGCACCTTGACCACCACGTCCGCAAAGCCGGCCTCGGCGGAGTCGTGCTCTCCCAGGCGCGCCCGGTATGCCTGGCCCAGCGACGCGGCGGCCACAGGGACCTCATCGATCGACGCGTAGACCTGCTCGAGCGGCACGCCCAGCTCGGCCTCCGCGAGCGCGCGGATCGCATCGAAGGGCACGGGCGGGACCTCGTCCTGCAGGTCCTCGAGCTCCTTGGTGATCTCCGGCGGCAGCACGTCGAGTCGCGAGGACATGAACTGGCCGAGCTTGATCATCAGCCCGCCCAGGTCCACGGCGAGGTGGCGGAAGCGGCGCGCGAAGGTCTTCATCCGTCCGTTGCGCGTGCGCTCCGCGATGCGCGACAGGCCGATGCTCGGCAGCACGATCTCGTACCACCACGTCACCGCGAGGTGCCAGGCGGCAAAACGCAGGATGCGGCGGTAGCGGGCGCGACCGTGGGCGACGTCGGGCATCGATCCTCCTTGCCCCCGCCGGACCTGATCGACTGGCGTCACTCCTGAGCGAGGATCGAGTACATGCTACGTCGCGCGGCGTCCAGCACCTCGACGGCCTTCGCCTGCTGCTCCGCGGTGCCGGTGCGCGCGACCTGAGACACGGCCTGCGCGAGGTCGATGCCCGCCTTGGGCAGCGCTCCACGGCCCGTTCCCTCGTGGGTCGCGGTGTCCGACCACGGCACGTGAGCCGCGGACTTCGCGGCCTCGGCGCGGCCGTCCTCGGTGAGCGAGTAGATCTTGCGGTCCTGAGCGGTCTCCGCGACCACCAGGCCCTCGTCGGCCAGCAGCTGCAGCGTCGGGTAGATCGACCCGGCGCTGGGCTTCCAGCGCCCGCCCGTGCGGGACTCGATCTCGCGAATCACCTGGTAGCCGTGCATCGGCTGCTCGGAGAGGAGAGACAGGACCGCGGCCCTCACGTCACCGCGCCCCATGCGCGACCCGACGCGCTTCTCGAAGCCCGAGCGCAGCTGGTCCATCGCCTCCCACATCTCGTCGGCCGACGGCAGCGTGCCAAAGCCACGGCCGCCGTGCCCTCCGGTACGAAACTCACCCATGATGACCTCCTTCGGATGTATCGCGAACGATACTGAACGATACATCGCTATCGTCACACGCCGAGGGGCGGTGGCGCAAGAGGGGGCAGCGGCGCGCGCAGAAGCGGGGGGGCCCGGCGCGGGGCGGGCCCCTCCCCCCCCCCAAACCAAATCCCGTCACACCCACCCTAACCTTAAACAAAAAACCCCCCACCAACCCACTACACAAAA